>NZ_JAOCEA010000019.1:0-102344 GCF_029841165.1 Pseudomonas sp. GD03842
GGCCCATGGAGCGGCGCCGGAGGGAAGGGACCCGGCGCAGCCGGGCCAAACCAGGAGCAAGCGGTTTTCCTCCATTTTGCCAAGACAAAATGGAGTCGCTCGTAAGGAGCGAAATCTGGGTCCCAGTCCACGCGCAAACGGATCTGCCCCCATTCTCAGTGGCGCTCATCACACCATTGAACGGTCCCGGCAAAATGGACCCGCTCGTAAGGAACAAAAAACAAACCCACGCGCAAATGGATCTGCCCCCAATCTCAGCGGCGCTCAAGACAAATACGAACGGCCCTCACACCCGAGGGCTGCATTCTTGAACACGCGACCAGCGCCGAGCTTGGAGAACAACCGATCAGAAATCGTCGTCTTTGTCGAAACGACGTGCTTCCCGTTGCAGGTGATAAACGAAGCGCTCGACCTGACGCTGCACCAAACCACTCATGTTGTGGAAGCGCACACCGGCAAACGTCGTATTGAAGCGCTCTTCAAAGTGCAGGTGACGCAATTCCACCGCAGTTGTCATGCTGCCGATCGGCAGGTCCGCGGTGAAGCGCTCATACACTTGCCCCAGTTGCAGCCGCTCGGATTCATCGCCCTCGAAACGCAGCTTGCAGCCGGTGGCCGAGATATCCAGCAGCTTGCCTCTGAGCGGCGCCTTGATCTTGTCGCCATCGAGCTTGATGTCCACCAGCGAAGCCAGCTTCAACGCGGCACGGAACGCATTACGGCGCTGGTGATACACCACCTCTTGGGGAAGCGGTCCGCTGTAGCTGTGTGGGTCATCGATGATGGTCATCGTGCCTTTGGATTCCCAGGCAACCCGAACGCCGTCGTGAAAGCCTTCGACGCGGAACGGCTCGCCCGCAGCCATGAAGCGCTCGCCGTCGCGGGGGATCATTTCGTCCAGGCCCAAGAGGTTGTTGTCGCGGTCGACTTCGATGACATAGCTCTGGAAACGCTGGCTACGCTCGTGAAATGTGATGATCAGCGGATCGTGGCTGTCCATCAGCAATCGCAGGGTGGAAGCAATTTCCAAAGGTGTGGTGATGACCTTCGGTGGCTGCGGCGCATCGTCCGCACTTAATGCATTCACGGTTTATCCATCTCCAGGCAAAAAACGACAGCGTGCGACGCGAGGCATTTTGCCATCATGTTGCACGCCTTGATACAAGAACTTACGCCTGGCTAAGCGGACGAGGTCTGGCTCTGCCCGATGTCGATCCCCGGCTGTCATACAGCGTCGGCGTGTCGCCACCGTTGAGGATTCTGAGCTGTTGCGCCGTGGTCAACTGTTGAAGCTGGATCAGACCGCCATTCTGCTCGTTCGCAGCCTGGCATTCGGCAATCAGCGCACTCAGTTCGTCGCCCGCTTTCAATAACGCCTCACCCACTGACGAGTGCCTGGCCACCTCTTCGAGTCCCGCGCGATTGGCGGGCAGGCCCAGGCTCGACAGCAGTTGACTGCGTCTGCGTCCGTGCTGTTCGAGCACGATCACCAACGCCTGTTTCTGCGCCAGGATGTGTTCCATTTCGACCATATTGCGGCCGTGAAGGGCCAGTGACTCGGCCTTCAGGATCTCCAGCAGGTGCTGGGTGGGTGCAATATCGTCCGTGATCAGTTGAAGCAACGTAGTGTCTTGCATCGCATGCCCTGGGTTTCAAGCGTCCAGAAGCCCCTGCGCGGACCGGGGGCTAGCGCTGGGCTTCGAAATTAAGCAGTTTGCTTGCGACTCGGTTGCTGTCGACCTTGTAACTGCCATCGGCGATCGCCTGCTTCAACTCGGCCACGCGGCTGCTGTTGACAACGGGCTGATCACGCAACGAATCAGTGATCTTCTGCAACTGCTGAGCTTCGCTGCTCAAACTGACTGTCTCACCGCTGCCGCTTACACCGGAGGTCGTGCTCACCGTCGCCGGGGCGTCGGCTTTGCCTGCTTCCTTGGTGCTGGGCGTACGAGACGTACCGCCCACGGTAGTGGAACTATTCAAACGACTGAAGTCGATGACCATGATTGAAAAACCTCTGGGTTCTAGGACGCTTGCCTTGGTTTCGGCCAAACCCGGAATAACTTTAGGGCCCGTGCGAAAACAGTCTCGAATGGACTTCGCGGGGGGCATGACGGTTCCGAGTGTAGAAAAAGCGCAAGCGCGGCGCCAGAGGAATCGACCCTGTTACATAGGCACCTCGACCTGCCCGGGGGCGACGATGTTGGCCTTGATCACGCGTTTGGAATTGAGGTTCTTGACCCGGATTTGCTCGTTGAAACCGCCGTCGGACAGCGCTTCACCCGGCATGCGCACGCTCATCGACCCGCTGCGCGCGCTGATGACCACTTGATCGCCCTTGCGGACCATTTGCGGCTGTTCCAGGTGAACGGGTGTCAGGATCTGGTCGATGACCGTTGGTCGGACCACCTTTTGACCGACCGCCTGATCGAGCGAATCCAGGAAGCCTTGGCCCAACAGGCTGACGTCGCGTTCGCGAAGGGCGACATCGCCTTCGCTCACGATGGCGTCACGCTTGAGGGGGCGCACAACGGTCACCACGTTGCGAAACAGATGCACCTGGGCGGCCACGAAGACGGTCCACGGTGCGCTGCCTTCGCACCGCAGTTTGACGGTCACGCGGCCGATGGGCTGAGCGGGGCTTTCGAGGGTCGCTGTCAAATCCTTGTCGCAATGCGGCATGCGCAGGCGAGGGTCGAGTTGCTTGACTTCAATCTCGTAGCGCCCCTGGGTCTGACTGGTGGCCAAATAGTCTTCAACAGTGAATTCAAGAAAGCCCTGGGTGACGCCGATAAGTTGTTCAGGCAGCGTCACATTGTCTGCGCGGCAAGCATTTGCGCCGCCCAGCAGGCACACGACCGCCAGCACGCCGAAGAAATGGCGGCTGGCGCTTGTCAGGTGTCGGGATACTGTCGTTAATATGCTCATGACGGGTAGATAGCAAGGCCCGTGCCGCATGCCAATCCGGCACTGCGCAATTGGTCGTTTTTGGGGAGGGTAGTGCATGGCTGGTATTTTGGATTCAGTGAACCAGCGCACTCAACTGGTGGGGCAGAACCGCCTTGAACTGTTGCTGTTCCGTCTGGACGGCAAGCAGTTGTACGGGATCAACGTGTTCAAGGTAAAAGAGGTGCTTCAGTGCCCGAAACTTACCCTCATGCCCAAGTCCAGTCCGATTGTGCGCGGAGTGGCGAACATCCGGGGCGGAACCATTCCGATCCTCGATCTGGCGCTGGCCACCGGCTCGAAGGCGCTGAGCAACATCGATAATGCGTTTGTGATCATTACCGAATACAACACCAAGATTCAGGGTTTCCTGGTGCATTCGGTCGAACGCATCGTGAACATGAACTGGGAAGCCATTCATCCACCGCCCAAGGGTACCGGTCGCGATCACTACCTCACGGCGGTGACCCGGATCGATAACCAGTTGGTGGAAATCATCGACGTGGAGAAGATCCTCGCCGAAGTGGCGCCGGTCTCGGAAAATATCTCCGCAGGTGTGGTGAGTGCAGAGGTCCAGCATAAGGCGCTGTCCCTGCGGGTGCTGACCGTGGACGACTCCTCGGTGGCGCGGAAACAGGTCACGCGCTGCCTGGAAACCGTGGGTGTCGAAGTGACGGCGTTGAATGACGGTCGTCAGGCACTCGATTACCTGCGCAAACTGGTGGACGAGGGTAAAAAGCCCGAAGAAGAATTCCTGATGATGATCTCCGACATTGAAATGCCGGAGATGGATGGCTACACCTTGACCGCCGAAATTCGCAGCGACCCGCGTATGCAGAAGCTTCACATCGTGCTGCACACGTCGCTGTCGGGCGTGTTCAACCAGGCGATGGTCAAGAAGGTGGGCGCCGACGATTTTCTGGCCAAGTTCCGGCCGGACGATCTTGCGGCTAGAGTGGTAGATCGTATCAGGGCGGCGGACATCAGCTGAGGAAACGCTTCCTCGGCTGTTCACATGATTTGAGAGGCGGCATGTCTACAGGTAATTTGGATTTTGAGCAGTTCCGGGGCTTCCTGGAAAAGGCCTGTGGCATTTTGCTGGGTGAAAACAAGCAATATCTGGTCTCCAGCCGCCTGAACAAGCTGATGGAGCAGCAGGGCATCAAGTCCTTGGGCGA
Source organism: Pseudomonas sp. GD03842 (assembly GCF_029841165.1). Lineage (NCBI taxonomy): Bacteria > Pseudomonadati > Pseudomonadota > Gammaproteobacteria > Pseudomonadales > Pseudomonadaceae > Pseudomonas > Pseudomonas sp. GD03842. Next base: position 4,125 of record NZ_JAOCEA010000019.1, read on the forward strand.
ACTGATCCAGCGCATTCAGAGCCAGCCGCGCAGTGGCCTGCGTGAGCAGGTGGTGGATGCGATGACCACCAACGAAACCCTGTGGTTCCGAGACACCTATCCGTTCGAGGTGCTCAAGAGCAAGGTGTTGCCGGAGCAGCTCAAGGCCAGTCCGGGCCTGCGTCCGCGGATCTGGTCGGCAGCCTGCTCTTCGGGGCAGGAGCCGTACTCGTTGTCGATGTCGATCGATGAGTTCGAGCGCAGCAACCCTGGCTTGTTGAAAGCCGGCGCGCAGATTGTGGCGACGGACCTGTCCGGCAGCATGCTCAATAACTGTAAGACAGGGGAGTACGACAGCCTTGCGATCGGCCGGGGCCTGTCGCCCGATCGGTTGCAGCGCTATTTCGATCAGAAAACGCCCGGACGCTGGACGGTCAAGGCGCCGATCAAGAGTCGCGTGGAGTTCCGCTCGTTCAACCTGCTGGACAGCTATGCGGCGCTGGGCAAGTTCGACATCGTGTTTTGTCGGAACGTGTTGATCTATTTCTCCGCCGAGGTCAAGAAGGACATCCTGCTGCGCATTCACGCCACGTTGAAGCCAGGGGGCTACCTGTTCCTCGGGGCATCGGAGGCGTTGAACGGCCTGCCGGATCATTATCAGATGGTGCAATGCAGCCCTGGGATCATTTACCAGGCTAAGTGAAGCGCACGACGAGCTACCGAAAACCCGGCCGGATTGCCGGGTTTTTTATGCGCGCGGAATGCAGGCATCAGGCGTTCGACAACCGGCAAAAAATCGGCGCGGGCATTGCCGCTTTGCCCATGCACAGCGGTAATCGCTTGCCGCTTTTCTGGCATATCAGGTTGCCACCCACCCCAAACGCCAGCAAATACGGTGCATCGCCGAGTTGGCACGGCCCTTGCTCAACGACTTGCAGTCACGAACATCTGGTCAACCGATAAAGGTTTCCCGACATGAGCATCAGCTTCGAAAACGCACTGGGCATTCACGAGAAGGCGCTGAATTTCCGCGCCCAACGTGCCGAGGTGCTGGCCAACAACATCACCAACGCCGACACGCCGAACTACAAGGCGCGCGACCTGGATTTCTCCAAGGTGCTGGCCGCCGAAAGCGACAAGGCCAAGAACGGTACCTTTGCGCTGAATGTCACCAACGCCCACCACATCGAGGCGCAAGGGATGGACACCGGCGAAGCGAGCTTGCTGTACCGCACGCCCTCGCAGCCGTCGCTGGACCAGAACACCGTCGATGCTCAGGTGGAGAACGCCAACTACGCCGAGAACGCCGTCGGTTTCCAGGCCAGCTTCACCTTGCTCAACAGTAAGTTCAAAGGGCTGGTTTCGGCCCTGCGCGGAGAATAATTCATGTCCCTGTCCAGTGTTTTCAATATTGCCGGTAGTGGCATGAGTGCCCAGAACACTCGCCTGAACACCGTCGCCAGTAACATCGCCAACGCCGAAACGGTCTCCTCCAGCTTGGACAAGACCTACCGCGCGCGGCACCCGGTGTTCGCCACTGTGTTCCAGGGCCAACAAGCCGGTGGCAGTGCTTCGCTGTTCGAAGAGCAGGGCCAGGCCGGCACCGGGGTACAAGTGGCGGGCATCATCGAAGACCCTTCCAACCTGGAAGCGCGTTACGAGCCCAATCACCCGGCCGCTGACAAGAACGGCTATGTCTATTACCCGAACGTCAACGTGGTCAATGAGATGGCCGACATGATCTCGGCCAGCCGTTCGTTCCAGACCAACGCGGAAATCATGAACACCGCCAAAACAATGATGCAGAAGGTCCTGACCCTGGGTCAGTGATAAGGGGCGCATGCAATGACCGTTACCAACGACACCAGCGCCAGCGACTACATCAAGTCGCTGCAGAAGCCCACGTCGGACAAGACGGGCGACAGCACCACAGGTGCCAACAGCCTGGGCAAAGACGCGTTTCTGCAATTGCTGGTGACCCAGATGCAGAACCAGAACCCGCTCGATCCACAGGACAACAGCCAGTTCGTCGCGCAGCTGGCGCAGTTCAGCAGTCTGGAATCCATCCAGAACCTGAACACCTCGGTCGATGCGATCGGCGGCATGTATCAGTCCTCGCAAGCGTTGCAGGCCTCGTCCCTCGTGGGCCGCTCGGTGATCGTCGACGGCGGATCGACCCACGTCGACACCGCCAAAGAAATGACCGGCCAGGTCGTGCTGCCTTCGACCAGTACCCTGACCACCGTCAGCGTCTACGACAGTACGGGCAGCGTGGTGCGCACCATCGATCTGGGCGAGCAGAAGGCGGGCAAGGCCAGCTTTACCTGGGATGGCAAGGACGAGGCCGGCAATACTCTGGCATCGGGCAACTACAGCTTCAAGGCGCAAGGCACCCTGGACGGCACCAAGACGGGCTTGACCACCTACCTGCCCGCGACGGTGACCAGTGTCACCATGGGCTCGGCAGGCAGCGCAATGACTCTCAATCTGGCCGACGGCACCAACATTGCCTTGTCCAAAGTTCAACAAATCGGGATCTAGAGCCGACTCGACGGCGCAGGAGTGAAGTATGTCTTTCAATATCGGTCTGAGTGGGCTCTACGCAGCGAACAAAAGCCTCGACGTCGCGGGCAACAACATTGCCAACGTCGCGACGGTCGGCTTCAAGGCGTCCCGCGCGGAATTCGCTGACCAATACGCCCAATCCATCCGTGGTACCTCGGGCGGTACCAACGTCGGCAGCGGCGTGTACACCGCTGCGGTGACCCAGCAATTTACGCAGGGCACCCTGACCACGGGCACCGGGCGCGACCTGGACCTGGCCATCAACGGCAACGGCTTCTTCCAGCTGAGCAACAATGGCGAGAAGCTGTACACCCGCGCCGGTAATTTCCATACCGACAGCGCTGGCAACATCATCGACAACAACGGCAACAACCTGCAGGGCTACGGCGTCGATGCCAACGGCAACGTGATGACCGGTGTGCTGACCAACCTGCGGGTCGATACCTCGAACATGCCGCCGAAAGCGACCGGTGACATCAACATCAAATCGAACCTGGATTCCTCCAAGCCCATTTCGACGGGCGCGGCGTTCGATCCGGCCGACACCACCACCTACACGTCGACGTTCAGCACCCCGATCTACGACAGTCAGGGTAACGAGCACACGCTGTCGCAGTATTTCCGCAAGACCGACACCAACTCCTGGACCATGTACACGTTGATCGATGGTCGCAACATGCAGGACCCGGTCACTGAGCCGGCGGTCGAGGCAGACCAGACTCAGCTGAAGTTCGATTCGGCTGGCAACCTGATCACCAGCCCGGCACCGACCTCGACTTCTGGCGTGGTTGTGAACGCGGACGGCACCTTCACCCTCCACGGCTGGGTACCGGCGCAGAGCAAGACGGTCGGTTCGACCACCACTTGGGTGGCCAACGGTGCCTCTTCCAAGGAAATGAAACTGGACATGCTGGCCACCTCGCAGACCAACGCTGCTGGCGGCGCGATCTCCAAGACCCAGGACGGTAACTACACCGGCCAGATCAGCGCGATGAACGTGGACTCCAGTGGCAACCTGTTCGCCAACTACACCAACGGGCAGTCCAAAGTGATCGGTCAAGTGGCGCTGACCACATTCGCCAACGCCCAGGGCCTGGCCCCGGCTGGTGGCACCATGTGGCGTCAAACCTATGCGTCGGGCATCCCGGTCACGGGTGCGCCGGAGTCGGGTACGCTGGGCAGCATTACCGGATCGGCGCTGGAAGAATCCAACGTTGACCTGACCGGCGAACTGGTTCAACTGATCAAGGCGCAAAGTAACTATCAGGCGAACGCAAAAACGATTTCGACCGAGAGCACCATCCTGCAGACGACCATCCAGATGACCTGATCACGGTCCTTTGAACAGGCTTCACCCTGAGCCCCTCTTTCGAGGGGCTTTTTCATTCGTGCAGCCCACACTCCGCACGCCTGGCGACGATCTTCCCCACCGAAAAAACATCAAGAGCCGTCCCACCCCCGACCCAGAAATTTCCCACTCCCGTGTTTGCGATGATCGAACGCGCTGACAAATGAATGTCGTCGGATCGAACAACACCCGAGCGCATTCCTTTGCCCGCGAATAAATCCATGCATTGACGCAAGTGTCGTCGCTGACGACTCAGGGAGTGTTCATGTCATTCAATATTGCGGTTGCCGGGTTGAATGCAGCCCATAAACGAATGGAAGTGGCGGGCAACAACATCGCCAACGTCGGTACAACAGGCTTTAAATCCTCTCGGGCGGAGTTCTCTGCCGTCTATTCCTCATCGATGCTTGGCAGCGGCAATGCCGTCGGTGATGGGGTGCGTCTGGCCAATGTTTCGCAGAACTTCAAGGCAGGCGGCGTGATGTCCGATACGGGACGAGCGTTGGACATGCGGATTCAGGGGAAGGGTTTTTTCGTCATGAGTGACAACGGCGCGATCAGTTATGGGCGTTCTGGCGCATTTCTCAAGGACGCCGAAAACTACATCGTGGACGCCCAAGGCAGCCGGTTGCAGGGGTATGCGGTGACCGCTGACGGCGAGGTGATTCGGGGTGTGCGTACCGATCTTCAGATCGACAATGCCAACTTGGCGCCCAAGGCCACCAGCAAGGTGGAGCAGACAATCAACCTGGATTCCGCCGAAGCGTCGCTGGCGGCTGTCCCGACTTTCAACGTGAACGACCCGCGTACCTGGACGCGCATGACGACCCAGACCATTCAGGACGCGGGGGTACCGGAGGTGAAGGAGGTCAAGGGCAAGGATGCGAAAGGCAACGAGGTGATCGCGGTTGCGCCCAGGGCTGCAGTGCCGCCGCAGGACCACGAGCTGACGCAGTATTTCGTCAAGCTCGACGATAACAACTGGACGTCCTACCTCCTGATTGATGGCGTGAACCCGCTCGATCCGTCGACCACTACGCCTCTGGAGGTGGGCATACGCAAGCTGCCTAATGGCAATCTGCATCTGACCGGCAATCAGGCAGCCGTCAAGCTGGAAAAGAGTGGTGATCTGGCACTGTATGGCTGGCAGCCTGCAATCAAGGTCAATGGCAATTGGGTGCCGAGTCCGGCTGCCAACACCGGCGCTATCGCCTTGCCGCTCAACGATGCCAATGGTGCGTTGCTCAACCCCGGCGACCCTGTCATGCCCCGCCCGGTACCGGCTTTTGATCGGGCCGACGTTTCCACCTATAACAAGCCCTTCACCAGCGCCGTTTTTGACAGCCTGGGCGTTCGCCATGAATTGACGCAGTACTTCGTCAAGGACGGCAGCAACAGCTGGAAAATGCACGTGCTGATCGATGGTCGCAATCCGCAGGATCCTGAGAGCACTGATCCGTTGACTGCCAGTGTGTTGTTCAACGCCGACGGCACGATGCAAACACTCACGGGTGGACCTGGCCTGGTGGCGAGCAATGGCAAATTGACGCTGAGTGGCTGGGTGCCTGCCAAGCCCGTTGAGGGCAACAAGGTCGGCGGGCGCTGGGGCAGTAACGGCGCCACTGGCGATGGCGGCGGTATCGTGCTGGACATGAACAAGCTGAGCCAGTTCCGGGCGGCGACGGGCTCTTCTGGGGTGTTTGTCGACGGGTATGCGGCGGGCAGCGCCAACAAGCTGTCCATCGACAAGAGCGGAATCATGAGGGTGGGGTACAGCAATGGCCAGCAACGTGTCATTGGCCAGGTCATGCTTGCCAGCTTCGCCAATGAGCAGGGATTGCAGCCGATGAGCAATACGCGCTGGATCGAAACCGCCGATTCTGGCGTTGCCAACTACGAAGAGCCGGGTATCGGCACGTTGGGCAGTATCGTCAACCAGTCGCTGGAAGGCTCGAACGTCGACTTGCAATCTGAATTGGTGGAATTGATACAGGCGCAGACGGCTTATCAGGCCAACTCGAAAACCCTGTCGACGGAAGCGGAGTTGATGCAGACGTTGATCAGGGCAACCTGATCGGACGCCCAGCCCTGGCTTGCGTATGGCCGGCCGGGCAGGGCGGGGGTTCAGAAGGAGCAGTCGGGCCTTACGAACGCGCCGCTGACCCGGGTCCAGCCCTTGCCGGGGCTGGTCTGGGCGCACACGGTTTTATGCTTGCCTTGCCACAGGTAATACGAGGCAGGTGCAGCGAAGGCCGCGGTGGCGCAGGTGGCAAGCGCGAAGAGCAGGGCAGTACGCAAACGCATGACGGTTTCCCGTTGGTGAAAAGCAGATGAGCGAATCATTGCAATAATCGCTCCTCGCACGAAAGTTTTTTGGCGGCACTCTCACCTCCCAGCCCGAAAAGCGGCGGTCCGCTGTCGCGACGCCGACTTCGCACGATATTTCATACAGCGCAGCCCCCGAAACCACTGGCGAATCAACCGTTTGTACGCCTGCAGAGAAACTGGCGCGATCATTGCTAATCACCTGCCAGTACAGCTACAGGCGGCAAGCGTCTGTCGGAGGAGGAAGACTGTGGACAAGTTACTTTACGTGGCCATGAGCGGTGCGTCGGAAAACGCGGTCGCGCAAAAAGTGCATGCCAACAACCTGGCGAACGTCTCGACCAACGGGTTTCAGCGCGACCTCGAACAGGCCCGCTCCATGCCCGTGTTTGGCGAGGTCAACCCCTCGCGTGCCTATGCCATGAGCGAGCGTCCCGGGACGGATTTCAGTCAGGGTTCGATGATCGACACCGGGCGCGAACTGGATGTCGCCGTCAAGGGCGATGGTTGGATGGCGGTCCAGACGCCTGACGGCGGAGAAGCCTACACCCGCACCTCCAGCATGAACATCGATGCGCTGGGCGTGTTGCGCGATGGCAATGGTTTGCCGGTCATGGGCAATGCCGGGCCGATCGCCGTGCCGCCTCAGCAGCAGATCGAGATCGGCGCCGACGGCACCATCAGCGTCCGCTCCTTGGGCGAAAGCCCGCAAGTCATGGCTGAGATCGACCGCATCAAGCTGGTTCGGCCGGACCTGGCAAACATGGAAAAGGGCCCGGATGGACTGATGCACACCAAAGACGGCAGACCGGCGCAGGTCGATGCCAACGTGCAGGTGGAATCGGGCTTTCTGCAGTCGAGCAACGTCAACGCGGTCGAGGAAATGACCTCGGTGCTGGCGCTGTCCCGTCAGTTCGAACTGCACGTCAAGATGATGAAGACCGCCGAGCAGGATGACGAGTCGATGGCTCGCGTCTTGCAGATGGGCTAATGACTGACAGCTTGCGCCGACAATTCGGCGTTTGAGGAGATGAACGAATGCTTCCGGCACTCTACGTAGCAAAAACCGGTCTGGCCGCTCAGGACATGAACCTGACGACCATTTCGAACAACCTGGCCAACGTATCCACCACCGGTTTCAAAAGTGACCGGGCCGAATTCCAGGACCTGCTCTATCAGATCAAGCGTCAGCCAGGCGCCCAATCCACCCAGGACAGCGAGCTGCCCTCGGGTCTGCAACTGGGTACCGGTGTGCGCATCGTCGGCACGCAGAAAAACTTCACTGCTGGCAGCCTGCAGACCACCAACCAGCCGCTGGATATGGCGGTCAACGGGCGTGGCTTCTTCCAGATCCGTCAGCCAGATGGCACCCTCGCTTACACCCGCGACGGTACCTTCCACCTCGATCAGAACGGCCAGATCGTGACCGCCAACGGTTACGCGCTGGAGCCGGCCATCGTCGTGCCCCAGGATTCGCAGACCTTCACCGTCGGTGAAGACGGTACCGTTTCGGTCACCACCTCGGCCGCCACCGCCACGCCGCAAGTCATCGGCAACATTCAGACCGCCGACTTCATCAACCCGGCCGGCCTGCAATCCCAGGGCGGCAACCTGTACCTGGAAACCGCTTCCAGCGGCGCGCCGCAGGTCGGCACCCCTGGCTTGAACGGGCTGGGCGTGGTCAAGCAGAACACGCTGGAAAACTCCAACGTCAGCACCGTGGAAGAGTTGGTGAACATGATCACTACGCAGCGTGCGTACGAAATGAACTCCAAGGTGATTTCGACCGCCGACTCGATGCTGCAATACGTCACCCAGAACCTGTAATGGAAGACTGACTCCCCTGATGGATTGCCAGGAAACAACGAATCAATTCGATGGGGCGCCCGAAAAGCGCCTGCTACACCGCGAGGTTTTAAGTGTCATGAAACGGCTTTCTGTACTGCGGCTTTCCCTGTTTGCAGCCCCGCTTTGCGGTCTCGCGTTGCTGACAGGTTGCGTTGCGCCTTCGGCCAAACCCAATGACCCTTACTACGCGCCGGTGTTGCCACGAACGCCGCTGCCCGCAGCGGCGAACAACGGTTCGATCTATCAGGCCGGTTTCGAGCAAAACCTGTATGGCGACCGCAAGGCGTACCGGGTCGGTGACATCATCACCATTACCCTGTCCGAGCGGATGGCGGCCAGCAAGGCGGCCAACTCCAGCCTGAGCAAGACCAGCAAAACCAGCCTGGGCCTGACCTCGCTGTTCGGTGCTGGCGTGAGCACCAATAACCCGGTGGGCGGCGGCAACCTGAGCCTGGACGCCGGTTACGAAGGCGACCGTGCCACCAAGGGCGACGGCAAGGCAGCGCAGAGCAACAGCCTGACCGGTTCGATCACCGTGACCGTAGCGGACGTGCTGCCCAACGGCATTCTGGCGGTGCGCGGCGAGAAGTGGATGACCCTCAACACCGGTGACGAGCTGGTGCGCATTGCCGGCCTCATCCGTGCCGACGACATCGCCACCGACAACACCGTATCGTCCACGCGCGTGGCCGATGCCCGTATTACCTATTCCGGTACCGGAGCCTTCGCCGATTCCAGCCAGCCAGGCTGGTTCGACCGATTCTTCCTCAGCCCGTTGTTCCCATTCTGATAGCGGGATAGCCATGATCACCTTCAAGCAACTGATAGCGGCAGCGTTGCTCTCTCTCACGGCGGTCGGCGCGGTACAGGCCGAGCGTCTGAAGGACATTGCCAGTATTTCCGGCGTGCGGACCAACCAATTGATCGGCTACGGTCTGGTGGTGGGCCTGAACGGTACCGGTGACCAGACCACCCAGACGCCGTTTACCCTGCAGACTTTCAACAACATGCTCTCCCAGTTCGGCATCAAGGTGCCGCCAGGGTCGGGCACGGTGCAACTGAAAAACGTTGCGGCTGTGGCGGTCTACGCCGACTTGCCACCCTTCGCCAAGCCAGGTCAGCAGATCGACATCACCGTGTCGTCCATCGGTAACTCGAAAAGCCTGCGTGGCGGCAGCCTGCTGATGACGCCGCTCAAGGGGATCGATGGCAACGTCTATGCCGTGGCGCAAGGCAACCTGGTGGTGGGCGGCTTCGATGCCGAAGGCCGTGATGGTTCCAAGATCACCGTCAACGTGCCGTCCTCGGGCCGCATTCCAGGCGGGGCATCGGTCGAGCGTGCGGTGCCGAGCGGTTTCAACCAAGGCAATTCGCTGACCCTCAACCTGAACCGCAATGACTTCACCACGGCCAAACGCATCGTCGACAAGATCAACGACATGCTCGGCCCTGGCGTCGCCCAGGCAGTGGACGGCGGTTCGGTACGGGTGACGGCGCCGTTGGACCCTAACCAGCGCGTCGATTACCTGTCGGTGCTGGAGAACCTGGAGATCGATCCGGGCCAGACCTCGGCCAAAGTCATCATCAACTCGCGCACTGGCACCATCGTCATCGGCCAGAACGTCAAAGTCTCGCCTGCCGCCGTGACCCACGGCAGCCTGACCGTGACCATCACCGAAGACCCGGTGGTCAGTCAGCCGGGAGCGTTTTCCAACGGCCAGACCGCAGTGGTCCCGCGTTCGAAGATCAACGCTCAGCAGGAAATGCACCCGATGTTCAAGTTCGGGCCGGGCACGACGCTTGATGAAATCGTGCGGGCCGTCAACCAAGTGGGCGCAGCGCCGGGTGACTTGATGGCGATTCTCGAAGCGTTGAAACAGGCGGGCGCGTTGCAAGCCGACCTGATCGTGATTTAAGGCGTTTGGTTCAGAAGGAACAGGCATGAGCATTCCAAGTGGCGGGACGAGCACAGTCGATTCGGGGGCGTATACCGACCTCAATCGCCTGGCCTCCTTGAAGCACGGCGATCGCGAAAGCGAAGCGAACCTGAAGAAGGTGGCGCAGGAGTTCGAGTCCCTGTTCGTCAGCCAGATGCTCAAGGCCATGCGTTCGGCCAACGAAGTGCTGGCCAAGGACAACCCGCTCAACAGCGATGCCACGCGCCAGTACCAGGACATGTACGACCAGCAGTTATCGGTGAGCCTGTCCCGCGAGGGTGGCGGTATCGGTTTGCAAGACGTGCTCATGCGCCAGCTGTCCAAGACCAAGACCACCGACGTCGCCCCCGCGCCGCAGAGCGCCGCGACGCCTGGGTCGGATCCCGCCGTGCAGCCCCAGGGGTTGGCCACCCGCATCGCCCAGCGCCCCCTGTGGGCGTCGCGTTCAGTAGCCCCCGCCGCCACAGCCGATGGCACACCGCACAACGACGTAGCAGCGCTCAATGCCCGTCGTCTGGCGCTGCCAAGCAAGCTGGCGGACCGGATCATGGCCGGCATCGTGCCGAATACCGCGGCTACACAGGACACGGCCGCCAGTGGGGCCACCACGTTGAAAAACCGGATTGCCGTGTCCACTGCAGTGGCCGCCGCCAAGCGGGCGGGCACCAACGGCGACTGGACCATCGGCCCTGGCTATACGGCGCAGGCCGACGCCTATGTACGCAACCGTGTGCAGACACCGCTCGCGCCGGCCAAGTCCGCGTTCGCCAGCGCCGATGATTTCGTCAACACCATGCTGCCGCTGGCTCAGGACGCAGCAGCACGCATCGGCGTCGATCCCACGGTACTCGTCGCCCAGGCGGCGCTGGAAACCGGTTGGGGTAAATCGATCATGCGTCAATCCGATGGCAGCAGCAGCCATAACCTCTTCGGCATCAAGGCTCAGGGCGGCTGGCAGGGGCCAGAGGCGCGCGCGATCACCAGTGAGTTCCGCGACGGCAAGATGGTCAAGGAGACGGCGGACTTCCGCTCTTATCAGTCTTATGCCGATAGCTTCCACGACCTGGTGAGCTTCCTGCAGAACAACAATCGCTATCAAGCCACGCTCAAATCGGCCGATAACCCGGAACAGTTTGTGAAAGAGCTGCAGAAGGCCGGTTACGCCACGGACCCGGACTACGCCAGCAAGATTTCTCAAATAGCGAAACAGATGAAGAGTTACCAGAGCTACGCCGCCGCGCCGGTCTCTTCCACGACTTTATAAGGTTTGAACCATGTCACTGATTTCAATCGGGCTTTCAGGGCTGAACGCCAGCAGTGCAGCGATGACCACCATCGGCAACAACACTGCGAACGTTGATACGCTGGGCTATTCGCGCCAGCAAGTGATGACCACCGCAGGTGCGCAGCAGAATATCGGGGTCGGTTTCATCGGCACCGGTACCACGCTGTCTGACGTGCGTCGGATCTACAACGGCTTCCTGGATACCCAATTGCAGACCAGTACCTCGCTGGATTCCGATGCCCAGGCGTACCTGGGACAGGCCAGCAAGCTGGATTCGATCCTGTCGAACAGTTCGACCGGCATCAGCACCGTGCTGGGCAACTTCTTCACCAGCCTGCAATCCCTGTCGAAAACGCCCACGGATTCGTCGGCCCGGCAGAATTTCCTGACCACGGCCAAGGCGTTGACCGCGCAGTTCAACAACATCTCGCAGCAGATGAAGGATCAGAACGCCGGGATCAACACCCAACTCACCGCGGTGGCCGGGCAGGTCAATGCACTGGCCTCGTCGATCGCCGATCTGAACAAGCAGATCACTGCGGCGCAGTCGTCTGGCGGCCAGCCCAACACACTGCTGGACTCGCGCAACGAAGCGGTTCGCCAGCTCAACGAGCTGGTGGGCGCCAAGGTTGTCGAAACCAACGGCAACTATGACGTCTACATCGGCACCGGCCAGCCGCTGGTCACCGGCAGCAAGGCCAATGTGCTGAGTGCGGTGCCCAGCGACAGCGACCCGACTGTGTACGCGCTCAAGCTCAATTACCAGAACAGCGACGTCGACGTCTCGGGTGTGGTCACGGGCGGTACGCTGGGCGGCCTGCTGCGCTATCGCAGTGACGTGCTGCAACCGGCCGCCAACGAGCTGGGCCGCCTGGCGCTGGTGACGTCCGATCAGGTCAACCAGCAGCTGAACCAGGGGGTGGACGCCAATGGCGATTTCGGCTCCAACCTGTTCCTGAGCATCAACGACCCGAGCCTGATCGCGCAACGCAGTATTGCCGCACAGGGCAACAGCTCCGGTTCGGGCAACCTCAACGTGACCATTTCCAACACCGGCGCGCTGACCACCAATGATTACCAGGTGACCTTCACCAGCGCCACCGGCTACAGCGTCAAGCGCCTGCCGGACGGCAAGGCCATGGGCTCTTACGACACCGGCACCACACCGCCCCCGGTCATCGACGGGTTCTCGATGACCCTGAGCGGCACCGTGCAGACTGGCGACAGTTTCAAGATCAGCCCGACCGGCAATGCCGCCAGCGGCATCCAGATGGTCATGACCGACCCGAAAGACATTGCCACCGCCGCGCCGTTGACCGGTACAGCCGGGGCTAACAAGGGGACGGGGACCTTCTCGCAACCGAGCCTGGACACACCGGTCAACATCTACAACAGCACCGCCACGACCGACCTGCGCAATGCGATGAAGGCCTCCACGCCGATGCGCCTGGTGATGGGCGACAAGCAGGCGGACGGTTCCCAGTCGTACACCTTGCTCAACGCCAACGGCGCTGCGGTGACGGACGCCTCCGGCAACCCGGTCACCGGTTTCATCGTGCCCGGCGCCAGCAATGACCTGACGCTGAACGTGGGGTATACCGATTCGGCCGGCGCGGCCCAGTCGTACAAGATCGGCCTGAACATTTCCGGCAGCCCCGAAAGCGGCGACACCTACAGCATTGCCCTGACCGGCGCCGGTTCGAACGATAACCGCAACGCAGAATCGACCCTGGCCCTGCAGACCAAGCAGACGGTGGACACCGCGGCGGGCAACGGCACGGGCATGAGCCTGAGCGCTGCCAACAGCAGCATGATCACCACCGTCGGTTCCAAGGCCGCCCAGGCCAAGAACGACGCCACGGCCACCACCGCCGTATTGACGCAGGCCAAGAGCTCGCGCGACAGCGTTTCGGGCGTGTCGCTGGATGAAGAAGCGGCCAACCTGGTCAAGTACCAGCAGTACTACACCGCGTCGTCGCAGATCATCAAAGCGGCTCAAGCCATTTTCAGCACGCTGATCAACAGTCTTTAAGGAGTCGTAAACCATGCGTATTTCCACTGCTCAGTTTTACGAAACCAGCGCTTCGAACTATTCGCGTACCTACGCCAACGTCACCAAGACCGGTGACGAAGTGGCCAGTCAGATCAAGCTCAACACCGCGGGCGATGACCCGGTAGGGGCCGCCCGCGTTCTGCAACTGCAGCAGCAGGGCACGCTGTTGAACCAGTACAAGTCCAACATCGACACCATCAATACGGGCGTGGTCAACACCGAAACCGCACTGACTGCCATCACGCAGGCGATCCAGCGTGCGCAGGAACTGACGCTGGGCGCCGGTAACGCGACGTACACCGACAAGGACCGCCAGGCCAACGCCGCCGAATTGAAAGAGTTGCAAAGCCAGATTCTGGGCCTGATGAACAGCCAGGACGCAAACGGCGCTTATCTGTTTTCCGGCTCCAAGGGCAACACCGCGCCCTACGTGCTCAACCCGGACGGCAGCTACAGCTATCAGGGTGACCAGACGCGCAATATGGTCGCCATTGGCAATGGCATCACCATGGCCACCAACACCACGGGCTGGGACGCATTCGAGCAGGCGGTCAACACCACCCGCACCTCCACCACCCTGGTCTCGCCGACCACCGATGACGGCATGATTTCCCTGTCCGGCGGCAGCGTCAGCAACAGCACGGCGTACAACAGCAAATTCACCGCGGGCCAGCCGTATTCGATCTCGTTCACCAACGGCTCGCAGTACAAGATCCTCGACAAGGATGGTGCAGACGTCACGGGCGAAGCGACCGCAGCCGGGCAGTTCAACACCACCAGCAGCGCCAACCAGAGCATCACCTTCCGTGGCCTGGAACTGAACCTGAACATCAACCTGACCGCGGCTCAGTACGCCACGCCCGGGGCGGCCGATGCGGCGTTGACCGCCTCGCCTCACACCTTCCAGTTGTCGGTGTCGCCCAGTTCCGTCAGCACCGCGCGCTTGCCGGGCAATACGTCGACCACCGTCATCTCCAGCTCGAGCGTCACCAATCAGGCAACCTTCGACAAAACGTTCCCGAACGGCGGAGCGGTCTTGCGCTTCACCGATGCGACCAACTACAGCCTGTATGCCGCGCCTTACGACCCGGCCACCAGCCAGCCGGTGGCCTCGGGTACGCTGACCGGCACGCCGGTCGCCAATCAGGCCGTTGCGGCCGGCGTGACGTTCACTCTCAGTGGCACCCCGCCAACCCCAGGTGCAGGTGATCAGTTCACGGTGCAGTCGACGACCCAGCAGCATCAGAACATCCTCAACACGCTGACCAACGTGATCAATGCCCTGAACGGCAAGGTGGACGGCGACCCTATCGCGGCGCAGAAACTGCAAGCCACGATTACCTCGACCATCGGTAACCTGACCAGCGCCTCAAACCAGATTTCGGACGCGGTCAGTGACGGCGGCGCGCGGTCGAAAACCGCGACCGATCAGGGCACCACCAACCAGACGCTGATCGATAACGGCACCACCGAGTCGGGCACCATCACTGCCTCGGATCCGGTCGACGCAATCGCCCGTCTGACCTTGCAGAAAACCATGCTGCAGGCGTCCCAACTGGTGTTCACTCAGCTTTCTGCGCTGAACCTGTTCAGCAAACTGTAAGCGCTGCACTGCGAGGCGACAGCGGTCATCCGCGCTGTCGCCTTCGAGCCTCAACCGTTACTGTCAGCGGTCCAGTCGACCCTTTCTCCGGCCCGACGCGCCGCTCGTGAGCCCGCCCGTGAATTCAGCTCCTCTCGTCAGCCTCGTCATTCCCGCCTACAACCCGCGTTTCTTTCGACGAGCCCTGCAAGATGCGCTGTTACAGACGTATCAGCCACTGGAACTGGTCGTTTACGACGACAGTCCGGGCGACGAGATCCAACGCATCGTCGAGCAATTCGCAGGCAGCAGCCAAGCCAGCCTGCGCTACGTGCGCAATCCTTCGCGACTGGGATTCGTCGGTAACCTGCTCGCGTGTTTGAACGAAGCCCAGGGCGAGTTCATCAAGTTCCTGTGCGACGACGACCGCCTGTTCCCCTCGGCGATCGCGCGTCAGGCACAGGTGTTGCTCGCACACGACGATGTCAGCCTGGTGCTCGCGCAGCGGTATTTCTGCGACCCTGACGACGTTCAATTGCCCGCGCGGATCGAAAACTGCCCGCTGGCCGAAGCCAGCTCGTTGTTCTACGGCCCGGACCTGTTGTCGGTGTTTGACATTTCGCCGACCAACTTCCTGGGTGGATTGACCAGTTCGTTGATGCGACGTACTGACGTGTTGGCGATCCTCCCGGCATTGTCCGAAGTGGGCAGCGGCTTCACGGCCCTGGTGGATTTTGCGCTGTATGTCTGCCTGCTCAAGCGCGGCAACATGGTCATGCTCAATGACGTGCTGAGCGCCGAACGCTTGCACTCCGAACGCTTGAGTCGTCAGCAGGCGATCCAAGACCGGATCCACGATGAGCGCGACTGGCTCCGGCAGATGCTCAAGGCGCGCAGCGCCGAGAACGCACCCGAGTACGGCTGGGTGCGTTATGTGGCGTTGTCCGATGCACAGCACGGTCAGCGGGCATGGCGTGAGCTGCCGCTGAGTCGCATGCTGGGTGACCGTCAGGCGGCCTTGCCATGGCGGGTCGGTAGCGACAGCGAAAGCTTTTCCGAGCTGTACCAGCAATGGTTGAGCTTTCGTACCCTGTTCGGCGCCGAGCGCGCGCGCGTGGCGGATAACGTTGCGACCTGGCCGTCGCAGCCCAGGCTGGTGGCGGTGGTGCTGGATGAGTTCGGCAGCACGGCCAACGTTGCACTGACCCGCGACAGCCTGGATGCGCAGTTGTATCCCGCCGAACTGACGCTGGTGTTGTCCAGTGCGTGCGAGGCGCCCGTGCTGAACGACCGCGTCTTCACGTTGCCCTTGCAGACGGACTGGGTCGTGCAGGTCAATGAACTGTTGCCGCAATTGCAGCGGGTCGACTGGGTCTACCTGCTGCGGGCTGGCGATCGCCTGACCGATTGCGCGCTGCTGGTATTGGCCGAGCGAATCGCCACGTCTGCGCAGGTCCTGTGCCTTTACAGCGATGAAGGCGCCTTGCACAAGGGCGAGTCGGCAGAGCCGATCTTCAAGCCGGACTTCAATCTCGACCTGCTGCGCAGTTACCCCTATGTCGGGCGTGTACTGGCGTTCCAGCGGGATGCGCTGCTGCAGTTGGGAGGCTTTGACAGCGCCTACGGCGAGCTCGCCCCCCACGATGCCATCTGGCGGTTGGTCGAGGCTTACGGCCCGGTGGTGGAGCACGCCGCCGAGATTCTGGTCGAATCACGCTTGTCATTCCATCAATGGCTGCAACTGGCCGACGTTTCGCGGCAAAGCGCATCGGTGGTGAGTGCGCACCTCAACCGGCTGGGCATCGCTCACCGCTTGCACGAGGCTGAGGACCCGCTGGTCAATCAGGTGCACTACCTGAGCGCCGAGCAGCCGCTGGTCTCCATCATCATCACCCACAGGGATCAACTCGCAGCGTTGCAGCGTTGCGTCGAGACGCTGTTGAGCAAAACCGCCTACGCACAGTACGAAGTGCTGATCGTCGACCAGGGCAGTGTCGGCGCCGAAGCGCAGAGCTGGCTGGCGGACATGCAGCACGTGGGTGGCGACAAGTTGCGGGTAATGCATTACGCAGGGCAGGGCAGGGGCGCCGATGTGCGCAACTTCGCGGCAACCCAGGCGCGGGGCGAGTACCTGTTGATGCTCAGCGTGTACGCGGTCATTGCCGATGCCGGCTGGCTGGACGAACTGCTCAACCACGGTCGCCGAAGCGAAGTCGGCGTGGTCGGTGCAAAAGTGTTCAGCCCTGAAGGCTACGTGCTGCAAGCGGGGCTGATTCTGGGTTACCACGGGCCAGCCGGCCCCGCGTTTTTCGGCGAGCCGCTGGGCGCGCCGGGGCACTTGCTGCGCTTGCAGGCCGCACAGAACCTCAGCGCCGTCGGTGCCGAGTGCCTGCTGATCCGCCGGGCATTGTTCGAAGCGCTCTCCGGGCTGGACGGTCAGGCATTCAGCGGTAGCCTGAGCGAAGTCGATTTATGTCTGCGGGTCCGGCAATCGGGTCACCTGGTGGTCTGGGCGCCGCGCGCCTTGCTGGCCATGGGCGCATTGCCGGCGGCCGAGCAAGTTCGCGAGAAGCAATCGCTGTTCGACGATCAACATGCGTTCTACACGCGCTGGCTGCCCACGGTGGCCCGCGACCCGGCGTACAACCCCAATTTGCGTCTGACCGGTTCGTTCTATGGTCTGGAACCGGGTCTCAAGAAGGGGTGGAATCCTTACTCGTCGCGGCGTCTGCCCAATGTGCTGGCCATCCCGATCAACAGCACCGCCGTGGGCCACTACCGGGTGTCTCAGCCGTTTCTGGAGTTGGAAGCCGATGGCCGGATCGAAGGCCGCCTGAGTTATGACCTGCCGTCGATCATCGATCTGGAGCGCCAGTCGCCGGATGTGATCGTCGTGCAGTGCCGCTACACCCAGGCTTCGATCGATCAGGTGGTCACCCTGAAAACTTATTCCAATGCACGGCGCATCTACGAGTTGGACGACCACGTGATCAGCGTGCCGAAGAAGAACGGCCATATGCGCAACATGCCATCGAACATGGGCGAGATGGTGCGCCTGGGCACGAGCCTGTGCGACCGAGTGGTGGTGTCCACCGCAGCGTTGGCCGATGCCCTGTCCGGCATGCACCACGATATCCGCGTGGTGCCGAACATGCTGGCGTCGTCCTTGTGGAGCGGGGTGCGCAGTCAGCGCCAGACTTCGAGCAAACCGCGCGTGGGATGGGGCGGCGGCACCAGTCACGCTGGGGATCTGGAGATCATCGCCGAGGTGGTCCGTGAACTGGCCGATCAGGTCGAATGGGTGTTTTTCGGCATGTGCCCGGAAGCCCTTCGTCCTTACGTTCATGAGTTTCACCCGGCGGTGGGGCTGGCGGCTTACCCGGCAAAACTGGCCAGCCTGAATCTGGACCTGGCGCTGGCCCCGCTCGAATACCACATCTTCAATGACTGCAAGAGCAACCTGCGATTGCTGGAATACGGTGCCTGCGGCTACCCGGTCATCTGCAGTGACACGCGAGCGTACGAAGGCTACTTGCCGTGCACGCGGGTCGTCGGCAACAGCACCGCCGAGTGGTTGGACGCCATTCGCATGCACTTGGCGGACCCTGCCGCCAGCTACCGCATGGGGGATGATTTGCGGGACATCGTCATGCGCGATTACATCCTGCGCGGCGACAATCTTCAGCATTGGGTCAACGGCTGGCTCGCCGACTGACCCACCACCGGTCGTGACGGCGGATGCCCCTCCCGGGGTCTGCCGTTGCGCTTAAGAACCCCGCGAACCTTCCCTTCTCAGAGTTGGCGTAGTTCCTGCTATGTCACTGTCATGACGCCATAAAATGCGCGCCCCAGGCTTGCCTCGGCTGGCGGGCGGACCGTCCAGACCCTTTCCGGTCCGGTTGTTCGCGGGCGCGCCCAGGGCAAGCGACGGATTTCAGGCGCACAACCGCACCGGGCATGTGGCCCGATCGGCGCTACTGTTTCTCTGGAGCATTTCTTTTTTGACGCTTGGCAGGATGGCAGGAACCTCATGCATCGCCACCAACTTTCGGGAAGCACCATGTCGCTCGACCAGCAACTCACTCTCGTTGTTCTCACGCAGGATCGTCCCGCCTTCTTGCGCCGGACCTTGCAGTACTACAGTGCGCAGGCGGCCCGGGTGCTGGTGCTGGATTCTTCTCGGCAAGCGAATGACGACATCGCCGCTTTGTTTCCTCAAGCGCATTACCACCACCTGCCGCAGTTCGCGGACGCCCCGCAGAACAAGATCGCTCACGGCGTGACGCTGGTCTCGACCCCTTTCCTGGCCTTCGTCGACGACGCCGATTTTCTGGTGCATGACGCATTGAGCCAGGCGGTGGCATTCCTTGCCGCCCAGCCTGACTACGGGCTGTGCCATGGCTATTGCCTGATGTACAAGGCCCACGGCGACAAGGTCGAATACCTGCGCCGTGACAAAAAGGTCCAGGAAGATTACGCCAGCGACGATGCGGCCGAGCGTGTGTCGGGTTTCATGGATCAGTACCTGCCTCCCTTCTATGCGGTGACCCGTACCCCACTGCTGCAACGCTGGTTTTCCGCGCTTGGGGAAGGCGTTTCGGGGGAATTGCAGGAATTCGGCCATGCCTTCTACCTGCTGGCCAGCGCCAAGGCGCGAATCCTGCCCATCCCCTATGTCGTACGTGAAAGCGAGCACCGTTTCTGCGGCCAACAGACCAACCTGCTAAAGCAACTGGGCAGTGCAGATCCTGCGTCGCTGCTCGAACGTGAGCGGTTCGCCGGCTTCCTGGCGTCGCTGGACACCGGCCTGGCACCGTTGGCCAGCGCAGAGCGCACTGCGTTGGTCCACGCAGCCTATGGCAAGTTGCGCACGTGCCTGGAAGAACAGCGTTCGCTGACACAGACTTCCATCCTCTCCTCGAAATGGCTCGACGTCTTCGCGCCAGTGGAGCGTACATTCGGCCCTCGCCAGTTCGTCGAGATGCCTTTCTACAACCAGCCGTTCTTCGATGTGTTGAGTCAGATCGAGTTCTTGATTCACGCCATGCCCGCTGGCAAACAGCAGATCGACCAGCTCGAAGGCGTGTGGGTCCGCCAGGAACGCTTGTTGCGCACCCATGCCAACGACAACGTCGAAACCATCGCCAACCGGCTGTGGGAAGCAATGGCGCTGAATCTGTTCAACCCGCACATCGTCGAGCCATTGGCCAAACTCATGGCCGATCAGGAAAACCGCGAAGAAGCCGAGCAAATGGCGCAATGGCTGCAGCGCTTGACGTCGATCCAGCGTGAGGATCATCGCACCGGCTTCGCCCAGATGCCGTCCGGGCGCCTGCTGCAATGGCTGGACGCACGCAAGCCATCGGCCGCCGATGCCCAGGCGATCGCCCGACGCATCGCGGCTCAAGGGCCTGCGCCGCAATTCGGCATTCTGCTGCTGGACCTGGACGATGACATGCACAAATTGCAGGTCACTCTCGACAGCCTGGTCGAAGGCCATTGCAAGTCATTCAAGGTGGTGGTGTTCACCACGGGCGAGCCGCCAGCAGCCACCAGCGCGCAAAACACGCTGCACTTCGTGCGGGTCAGCAAAAGCAACTGGGTCGAAAAAATCAATCAAGTGGTGCAGCAGTCCAGCAGTGACTGGGTGCTGCTGGCCGAGGTCGGCGATGAGTTCACGCCGGGCGGGCTGTTGCGTGCTTCGTTGGAACTGCAGGCCGCGCCGCAGTGCCGGGCGGTGTTCGCCGACGAGGTTCAGCGCCTGCCTGGCGGTGCGCTGACTCATGTCATGCGTCCAGGTTTCAACCTCGATCTGTTGCAGGGCAACCCGAGCCTGATGGCACGCCACTGGTTGCTGCGTCGCGACGTGCTGGTGGAGGCGGGTGGTTATTCGGCGGACTTCACCCAAGCGCTTGAATTCGAACTGTTGCTGCGGGTCATCGAGCAGGGCGGCATGGGCTGGCTGGCGCACCTGGACGAGCCGTTGCTGATCTGCGATGCCCTGCCGGTCGAGGAGAATCCGCAACAGCGCCTGGCGCTGACCCGTCACCTGAGCAATCGCGGCTATAAGGCACAGGTCATCGCCACCACCCCCGGCACGTGGCGCATCGATTACCGCCACACTCAGCGACCCATGGTTTCGGTCCTGCTGGCCAGTGACGACAACCTCGCCGACCTGCAGCGTTGCCTGGCCAGCGTCACGTTGCGCACGCGCTACGTCAGTTACGAGGTGTTGATTGCCGACAACCACAGCCAATCGCCGGACATGGTCGAGTGGCTCGCCCGTCAGGAAAAGGGCCGTGTGCGGGTCATTCGCACCGAGCAGCGCCTGAGTAAGGCGGCGCTGCTCAATGCGGCCCGGCGGCAGGCCAAGGGCGAGTACCTCGTTCTTCTGTCGCCGCACAGCGAAATCGTGGGCCCAAACTGGATCGACGCCTTGCTCAATCAGGCCATGCGTCCGGAAGTGGGCGTGGTGGGTGCCAAGCTGCTCGATCGCCAGGGCAACGTCAGCCAGGCCGGCCTGATTCTGGGGCTCAATGGGGGTGTCGGACCGGCCTTCGCGGGGGAAGCGAAAGACGCCGCCGGTTACCTGCACCGTTTGCTGCTCGACCAGAGTTACTCGGCGGTGTCCGACGCCTGCCTGATGGTGCGCGGGGAACTGTTCGATGCAGTGGGCGGCCTGGATGAAGCGCAATTCGCGGAGGCCTTCGCCGATGTCGATCTGTGCCTGAAACTGGGCCAGGCCGGGTACCTGATCGTGTGGACGCCGCAGGTTCAGGTCATCCACCCGGGCAGTTTGCCGGATGCACCCGCAGAACTGGCAGCCCTGCAAGCCAAATGGGCGGACGCGTTCGCCCACGACATGGCCTACAACAAGAACCTGGCGCTCACCGGCAAAGGGTTCGTGCTGGGCGAGCCATCCGCGTCGAGCTGGGCTGAACTGCTCGCCTGACGCTCACGGTAAAGGACACGTTCATGTTCAATGGCAAATCGGTTTTCATCTCTGGCGCGACCGGCTCGTTCGGTCGCCAGTTCATCCGCACGCTGCTGGAGCGCTACCAACCCCGGCGTGTCGTGGTGTTTTCCCGCGATGAACTCAAGCAATACGAGATGCAGCAGGAATTCAACGCGCCCTGCATGCGCTACTTCCTCGGGGATGTGCGCGATGCCGAGCGTCTGCAGCAGGGCATGCGCGGCATCGATTACGTGGTGCATGCCGCAGCGCTCAAGCATGTGCCCGCGGCGGAATACAACCCGACCGAGTTCATTCGCACCAACGTCAACGGTGCTGAAAACGTCATTGCGGCGGCCATCGCCAACGGGGTGAAGAAGGTGATCGCGCTGTCCACGGACAAGGCGGCCAGCCCGATCAACCTGTACGGCGCGACCAAACTGCTGTCGGACAAGTTGTTCGTCGCCGCCAACAACATCGGCGGTGAGGAACAGACCCGTTTTGCGGTGGTGCGCTACGGCAATGTGGCCGGATCGCGAGGTTCCATCGTGCCGTTCTTCAACAAGCTGATCGCCGGGGGCGCCCGTGAATTGCCGATCACCGATCCGCGCATGACGCGGTTCTGGATCACCCTGGATCACGGCGTGGATTTCGTGCTGCAAAGCTTCGAGCGCATGCACGGCGGTGAAGTGTTCGTGCCGAAGATTCCGTCGGTGCGTATCGTCGATCTGGCCCACGCCATGGCCGCTGACCTGCCGCACAAGGTCGTGGGCATTCGCCCTGGCGAGAAGCTCCATGAATTGATGGTGCCGCAGGACGATGCCCGCATGACCCTCGAATTCAAGGATCATTACACCATTGTGCCGTCGATTCGGTTCAACCACGTCGACGTCGATTTTGCCATCGACGCCACGGGCGAAAGTGGTCGGCCCGTGGCAGATGATTTCGAGTACCGTTCCGACACCAACCCTGACTTCATGACGGTGCCGCAGATCAGTCAGCTGCACGCTGACGTCCAGCCATGATCCCCTACGGGCGTCAGAGCATCGAGCAGGCCGATATCGATGCAGTGGTCGCGGTGCTCAAGTCCGACTGGTTGACCCAGGGGCCCACCATCGAGCGTTTCGAAGCCGCGATGGCCCAGCGTTGCGAGGCCGCGTTCGGCGTGGCCGTGTGCAATGCGACCGCTGCGTTGCACATCGCGTGTCTGGCAGCGGGCCTTGGGGAGGGCGACCGATTGTGGACCAGCCCCAACACTTTTCTCGCCTCGGCCAATTGCGGTCGTTATTGCGGGGCCCATGTGGACTTCGTCGACATCGATCCGCTGACGTGGAACCTCGATGTGCACGCCCTTGCCCGCAAGCTGGAGGTCGCTGAACGGGAAGGCCGCCTGCCCAAGGTGCTCGTCGCTGTGGCGTTTGCCGGGCAAAGTTGTGACATGCGGGCAATTCGAGCGTTGTCGCAGCGCTACGGTTTCGTTGTCATCGAAGACGCGTCTCACGCGGTCGGCGCTCGCTACGCCGGACGTCCAGTGGGCTGCGGCGAGTTTGCCGATATGACCGTATTCAGCTTTCATCCGGTGAAAATCGTCACCACCGGCGAAGGTGGAATGGTGCTGACCAACCACCCCGAATGGGCTGAACGCTTGCGTCGCCTGCGCAGCCACGGCATGACCCGCGACCCGGCGCAGATGGATGAACCGAGCCATGGCCCTTGGTATTACCAGCAGGTCGAACTGGGTTTCAACTACCGCATCACTGACATCCAGGCTGCACTGGGGTTGTCGCAACTGGACAGACTCGATGCGTTTCTGGCGCGGCGTCGCGGGTTGGCGGCGCGCTACCAGCGGTTGCTTGCCGAGTTGCCGCTGGCCTTGCCGACGACCCAGGCAGAAGCCGAGTCGGCCTGGCACCTGTACGTCGTGCGCTTACAGACGCAGGGCACGACGTTGAATCACCGGCAGGTATTCGACGCGTTGCGCGCCGCCGGGATCGGGGTGAACGTGCACTACATCCCGGTGCACCTGCAGCCGTACTACCGAGCGCTGGGTTTCAAACCGGGGGATTTTCCCGAGGCCGAAGCCTATTACACCGAAGCCATCAGCCTGCCGCTGTACCCCGCCATGAGCGATGAGCAGCAGGATGAGGTCGTCGGGCAGTTGCAGCGTTTGCTGGGTAAAAAACCCTCAGCCTCGATGCTGGGCGCATCGTCATGACCGCCGTCGCCATCATTCCTGCACGCGGCGGCAGCCAGCGCATTCCCCGCAAGAACCTCAAGCCGTTCAACGGCGTGCCGATGATCGTCGGTTCGATCCGCACGGCACTGCGCAGCAACCTGTTCGAGCGGGTCGTGGTCAGCACGGACGACGAGGAAATCGCCCAGGTCGCCAGGGCCCATGGCGCCGAGGTGCCATTCATGCGGCCGGCGGCATTGGCTGACGCCTTCACTGGAACTGCGGCGGTCATTCAACACGCCATCGGGGCGCTTGATCGGCGGTACGACTACACCTGCTGCCTCTACGCAACAGCACCGCTGCTGCAGCCCCGTTTTCTCCGGGCCGGACTGCAGGCTTTGCAGGCGGCCCCCGAAAAATGCTTTGCGTTTTCGGTGTGCAGTTTTGGCTTTCCCATCCAACGCGCATTGATCATCACCGAAGACGGCAGCCTCGACGCGATGCACCCCCAATACCGAGATGTCCGCTCACAAGATCTGGCCGAGGCGTATCAGGACGCCGGTCAGTTCTATTGGGGGCGCAGCGAGGCGTGGCTGCGCGGCGAGGCAATGTTCGCGCGGCATAGCCTGCCGGTGATCCTGCCGCGTCATTTCGTGCAGGACATCGACACCGAGGAGGACTGGCTGCGCGCCGAATACCTCTACGCCGCGCTCAGGGCGGGCGGGGAGCTTGAGCTGTGAGGGTGTTGATCCGCACCGATGCGTCGATCGCCATCGGCAGCGGGCACGTTGCGCGCTGCCTGACCCTGGCCCATGCGCTGCGCAAGCGGGGGGCGCAGGTGCATTTCGCCTGTCGGCGTTTGCCAGGGCATGCCATTGAGCGCCTGAGCGATGCAGGATTCCTCACCTACGCCTTGCCTGCGCATTACAGGCATGAGCACAGCGATGCGGGCATCGAAGCCGCCTTGCCCTGGCAGGAGGACATTTACGCCTTGGGCGAACAACTGGCCGACGAGCCCGCTTTCGATTGGCTGATCGTCGATCATTATGGCCTCGACGCTCGCTGGGAAACCGCAGCGCGCCAGCTCGCCCATCGTCTGATGGCCATCGACGACCTAGCCAATCGTCCCCACGCTGTCGATATCCTGCTGGACCAGAATTACGCCGCTCAGGCACTGGCCAATCCCTATGTCGGCCTCGTCCCCGCTACCTGCCAAACCTTCTTGGGGCCACACTTTGCGTTGCTCCGCGAGGAGTTTCAGTGCGCCGCGATCCCCATCAAACCGCGTGTTGAACGGGTGCTGGTCAATTTCGGCGGCTTCGATGCTGCCCGGCAAGTGCATGCCACGCTGTCGGCGTTGAGTGACTGCAGGACCCTTGAGCTGGACGTGGTTGCGGGGCTGCACAATCCTGATTGGGACGCTCTGCAGGCCCTGTGTTCGACGCGGCCGAATTGGCGATTGCAGGCGCTCGCCGATGACTTCTTCGGATTGATGCGTGAGGCGGATCTGTTCATCGGTGCTGGCGGTGGCACGACCTGGGAGCGGGCCG
Organism: Pseudomonas sp. GD03842; assembly: GCF_029841165.1. Classification (NCBI taxonomy): domain Bacteria; kingdom Pseudomonadati; phylum Pseudomonadota; class Gammaproteobacteria; order Pseudomonadales; family Pseudomonadaceae; genus Pseudomonas; species Pseudomonas sp. GD03842. The sequence continues at coordinate 29,722 of NZ_JAOCEA010000019.1, forward strand.
CGGTGGGCCTCCCCACGCTGTGCATTTCCGTCGCGCACAACCAGGAACTCAATGCGCGATTGCTGGCGCAGGCGGGCGTCCACCGGTATTTAGGCCCCCATGACCACCTCAGCCCAGCACACCTGAAAGCGGCGATCCATGCGTTGATCGATGACCCCAAGCAACGCCAGGCCATGGCGGAGCGCTCGCGAATGCTGGTGGACGGCCAAGGCGCCGACCGACTGGCTGACGCGCTGACCCCATTGCAGTGAGAACAGAATGAAAGCGTTCAAGATCGGCTCCACCCTCGTCGGCCCTGAGGCACCGCCGTTCGTCATCGCAGAAATGAGCGGCAATCATAACCAGTCGCTGGATCAGGCGTTGCGGATCGTCGAAGCCGCTGCCAAGGCCGGCGCTCATGCCCTCAAGCTGCAAACCTACACCGCCGACACCATGACGCTGGACATCGCCGAAGGCGAGTTCTTCATCAAGGACGCCGACAGCCTCTGGACCGGAAGCTCGCTTTACGCGCTGTATCAACAGGCGCACACGCCTTGGGCGTGGCATGCCCCGATCTTCGCGCGGGCTCGGGAGCTGGGGCTGCTGGCGTTCTCCACACCCTTCGACGAGACCGCTGTCGATTTTCTCGAGAGCCTGGACGTCCCGGCCTACAAGATCGCCAGCTTCGAAAACACCGATATCCCGTTGATCCGCAAAGTCGCCGCGACTGGCAAACCGATGATCATCTCCACCGGCATGGCCAGCATCGCGGAGCTGGACGAGAGTGTGCGTGCTGCACGGGCGGCAGGGTGCAAAGACCTGGTGCTGCTCAAGTGCACCAGTACCTATCCGGCGTCACCGCAGAACAGCCATATCCGGACCATCCCGCACTTGGCCCAGTTGTTTGGCTGTCAGGTAGGGCTGTCCGATCACACAATGGGTGTCGGGGTGTCCGTGGCGGCGGTGGCGATGGGCGCGACCGTCATCGAAAAGCATTTCACCCTCGACCGCGCGGACGGGGGCGTCGACGCCAGCTTTTCCCTCGAACCCGCAGAAATGGCCAGCCTGGTAACGGAAACCGAACGCGCTTGGCAAGGGTTGGGCGCGGTGCACTACGGCGCGACGCAGGCGGAGCAGAAGTCTCTGCAATACCGGCGGTCGTTGTACGTGGTGGAGGACATCGCCGAGGGCGAGGCTTTCACTGCGCAGAACGTGCGCGCCATCCGGCCAGGACTGGGGCTGGCGCCCAAGCACATCGACGCGGTTCTGGGCCGCAAAGCCCGCCAACCCCTCAAGCGTGGCACCGCGCTCAGTTGGGAAGTGATTGGCTAACGAGCAGGCTGTGTTTAATGGGTCTGGATACGGAAGACTGATCCAGTGGTGAGGGTGATGCTGGTTTACCTTTTCACTTTCCAGCGACGGCGGCTCCTTATTTGGCTATCGGGCGGCGGCAGCAAAAAAGTGGTATTGAAAAAATTCCAGTCGACATTTGGGAGTAATGTAATGACTAAAGGATATAAAGCTGCGTTTATAGTCCCTATCGGGGCCCGTAAGATCCTCGGAGAGGACGGTTGGGAGTTTGAAAGCTCTGTGCGTCTATCAAAAGATATAGGCGATGGCTTAATAAAAACCCTGAAGCTTACCTTTCTAGAGGAGTATTCCGGGATAAGGAAATATGCAGGCGAAGGCATAGGGATGTCTATCGTGTTTGACGATAACCAAGAGATAGAAAGTATCTATTTTCAGTTGTCAGGCGGGGCATTAGCATCGCTGTCCGACATAGGCCAATGCATTGATGCCTCGTCTGAGGCAGAAATTTTCGTACCTTGAAAAAGCCCAATATTTTTTGGCTGATTATAAAGCGTATACGCTGCTCGGAATGAAGTCGCGGGGCGCTGACATTGGGTAGGTGTCGTTTGGCTACGGTATTTTCTAGATTCCTGGAGAAGTTTGGTGGCCCGGTTGATCGCCAGGACGTTCCGGTGTCGAGTATCGAACGCTACAGAGGCAAGCTGCCTAACCAGCTTCTGGAATATTGGGCTGAGCACGGCTGGTGTGGATACGGTGATGGAATTTTTTGGATAGTGAACCCGCAAGAATACGAAAGAGTAGTGGATTCGTGGCTTGAAGGAACGGAATTCGAAAAACGCGACACTTACCACCTAATTGCTCGTGGAGCGTTTGGCGATCTCTATCTATGGGGCGAGAAAACGGGATTCTCACTGAAGATAACGAGCGTCTTTTCACGATGCGTAATTCATGATTTTGAACCCACCCCCGAGCAAATGGATCGTAAGCTTCAAGACTTTATCGTGTCCAGAAAAGTGGACTCTAACGATGTAGAAGAATTGTTCAAGCCGGCAAGAAAAAAGCTCGGCACTCTTCGCCATAATGAGATGTATGGTTTTGTTCCAGCGCTAGCGCTCGGTGGGTCGGCATCCCTTGATCATGTTGAGAAACTAGAAGCAGTGGAGCATTTAATTCTGCTGTCTCAGCTTGCAGAGCTTGAGCCATACAGCTTTTAAGCTTGCGGGATGCCGCCTGAGGTATTCGAGCTAGCTGCCACCTATGCGGCAGCGATTGATCGATTTCACTCGCTCGCTGTGTCGGCAGCCGCGTCAGCACATCTTTGAGATTGGCATACGGATCATGCCTATTCATACGCGTTCCGGATCTTCCTGCTGATCGCCTCGACTCCGGACTGCAATTGCAGCGCCACTGCCGCCAAGTCACGAAGTTTTCCCGGGGTCATCTGGTCGAGGCTGGGCGAGAAACTCATGCCGCCGATTCCAGCTATACCTATGAAGCCATCGGTCCGGGTACGGCGAACTGTTCCATTGGCGAGGTTGACGCTGATTCACCGTTCCGCTTTTACAGCGGCCCCATTTGTCTTGGCAAATGGGGGAAACCGCTTGCTCCTGGTTTGGCCCGGCTGCGCCGGGTTCCCTCCTTCCGGCGTTGCTCCGTGGGCCCGCCGCGGACGGCCATCCATGGCCGCGCGGCTTTCGCGGCTCCCGGCCGCTCAACCCACTGCGCAACGCCTCCACTCGGCCGGCACCCAAGTCGCGGTCCGCGGTGTCTGGACTGTCGCGCACTAAAAGCAAAGCAAAGCAAAGCAAAGCAAAGCGTAATCAACCCATGCCCTGAACCAAACGACGCTCCGCTTTTCGCTTTTCGCTCTTCGCTTTTGATCTTCCCTACACAAACAGCCCAGTCACCGCCGAACGCGACTTGGGTGCAGGCTGAGCGGAGGTGTCGTGGAGTGGGTTGAGCGGCCGGGAGCCGCGAGAGCCGCGCGGCCATGGATGGCCGTCCGCGGCGTGCCCACGGAACGGCGCCGGAGGGAAGGAACCCTGACGCAGTCAGGGCCAAACCAGGAGCAAGCGGTTTTCCTCCATTTTGCCAAGACAAAATGGAGTCGCTCGTGAGGAGCGAAACCCCAACTCCCAGCCCACACGCAAACGGATCTGCCTCCAATCTCAGCTGCGCTCATCACACCATTGAACGGTCCCGACACAATGGACCCGCTCGTAAGGAATAAAACCCCGCCCACGCGCAAACGGATCTGCCCCCGATCTCAGCGGCGCCCACGACAGGTTTAAAAAACGGACCCCGACACCGAGCGCTGACCCTTCGCCCAAGATCACCCCGCCGCGCAGGGGTGGCGCCAGAAACAACAACCGGATTTCGGTGACATCTTCATGTCAATTGCCTGTCTGTAGGCCAATCCACCCTTGCACAGCACTTCCCGGTCAGCTAAAAGCTTGTAAAACTTTTGGTGACCTGCGAGTCATTCCGGGCATCTCCACTGTATTGTGCTTGCAAGTATCTGACTGATTACAGCGGTTTCCAGGTCGACAGAGTCCCTGATCGCCGTGTTTTGCAGCTTCAAGCCCCGGATTTTCATGCCCCGCCTCAGCGCGAGGGGCGATGTTCAGCGTTTTTGATTGGGAAGCCAAAATGATTGGCATTAAAAGCATAGCGAGTTACGTGCCGACAGCCGGCGTCGACAATTATGCGCAGGGTGCAAAATTCGGTAAGGATGAAGACTTCATCCTCGGCAAGATCGGTTCCGCTTTTCTACCACGCAAGGAAGACAGTCAAGAGACCTCCGACCTGTGCGTGGAAGCCGCCAACAAACTGTTCGCCAACAACCCCCAGCTTTCCCGCGACGCCATCGACGTGCTGATCGTCGTCACCCAGAACGGCGATGAAGAGGGCCTGCCTCACACCTCCGCGATCGTGCAGCACAAACTGGGCCTGTCCACCCACGTCGCCACCTTCGATATTTCGCTTGGCTGCTCGGGCTATGTCTATGGCATCTACGCGATCAAAGGCTTCATGGAAGCCACGGGCCTGAAAAATGGCCTGCTGATCACCGCCGACCCCTATTCCAAGATCGTCAGCCCAGAAGACCGCAACACCACGATGCTGTTCGGCGATGCCGCTACGGCCACTTGGGTGGGGGAGGACGCTCATTGGCACTTGGGCAAGGCCAAATTCGGCAGCGACGGCGGGGGAGCAGAGTTCCTCAAGACCATCGACGGCCATTTCTACATGAACGGTCGCCAGGTTTTCAATTTCGCGTTGGTAAAGGTCCCTGCGCACTTGAACGAACTGCTCGAAGACTCCGGCCTTCAGTCTTCCGACATCGACGCCTTCTGCATCCACCAGGGCAGCGCGGCGATCGTTGACGCCGTCGCACGCCGGTTCGAGGAGGGGGCCCAGGCTGACAAGTTCGTCAAGGACATGCTGGAAACCGGCAACACGGTCTCGTCCAGCATTCCACTGCTGCTGGAAAAACACATGTTCGACTCGAGCTGGAAGCGCGTGGCTATCAGCGGTTTCGGCGTAGGCTTGTCGTGGGGTTCGGCGATCCTTTATCGTCCTTGACCCTGAGTCATGCAAAACGGCGACACTGATTTCAGGTCGCCGTTTTTTTATTCCTCTCGTTTGAAAAGGACGGGTTCATGAACGAGATTTTCCAGCGCAACCTCGCCGTCATCGAGCAGCGCTGGCCCCATGTCGCTCAGCGGCTGCACGGCGAAGACGCCTGGGCGGTGCCGGCCGAGCAAATGGAGGGTCGGGATTGGACGCTGGCGGTGGCAGGGATTCAACTGACCAGTCGCCATGACCGGATCGCCGAGGCACAATTGCAGGCCGCCAGTTTTCCTGCCCAGTGTGCCGAAGCTCATGTGTATGGGACTGCGTTGGGCGATGTGCAGCGCGTCATGTTGGGATTTCCCAGTCTACAAGCCCTGCATGTGCATATTCTCAATGGCGCGCTGTTTGCGTTGGTGCTGCAACTGCTCGAACAGGACGACTGGCTGAGCGACCCTCGGGTGGTGCTGGCGTATGCCGACGAGCGGGACGAAATCCAGCTGCCTTTCTTCGCCTTGCCCGCCGAGATGGTGCTTGCTGACGACGCCAGCGCGCGGATTCGCGATCGGCTGGTCAGCGAAGTGCATGTCAGTTTCAACAACCGAGAATTTTCCAGCGACAACCCGGAAAACCTGGAGCGTCTGGAACAGGGCAGGGTGCTCCTTGAAGCTGACACCGATGTGGCAACGCTTTTCGGTACGCACGTGGGGCGCGACGTGTTTGTCATCGCCACCGGCCCCAGCCTGCAGCAGCATTTGCCCCATCTGTCGAGCGTCTCGCAGAGCGCTGAACGGCCATTGCTGATCTGCGTGGACACCGCCTACATGCCGCTGCGCAATCAAGGCATCCGGCCAGACATCGTGGTCAGCATCGATCACCGCATCAGTGCTCGACACTTGCCCGCCGAGGGCTCGGACGGCATCACCCTGGTGTACTTGCCCGGCCAGGATGCGACGATGCTCGAGGCTTGGCGGGGGCCACGTTGCGTTGGTTATTCGTCCAGCCCGATGTACACGGCCATTCGCGAGCACATTCTCAGAGCCAGCCTTTTCGTCGGCGGCAGCGTCATTCATCCTGCCGTCGACCTGGCCGTGCAAATGGGTGCGGCGACTGTCACGCTGTTCGGCGCCGATTTCGCCTTTCCCGGCGGTAGGACGCACACCGGTTGGCAAGACGGCGCACTCGGTCCTGAACTGAACATCGCCCGGCATTGGGTGCTCGACGGGCGCGGGCAGAAGGTCAAGACGCAACTCAACTTCCGCAGCTACCTGATCGAACTGGAGCGCTACATCGCCCAGCACCCCGACGTTCGGTTCTTCAACACCAGCCGCGATGGCGCCTTCATCGTGGGCACGCATTTCGACCCGGACTGGACGGCCCCATGACTCACTTCGAACACGTCATTCTCGATGCCCGTGCGTGCGCCCGCCTGTTTCGCCTGGGGCGCGATATTGAAGGCGCATTGAAAATGGTCGCGTTGATCGACGTAGCGCTGCCCCTGTTCTCCTCTCGTCCGGCGCAAGAGCAGGCCCAATGGGCGCAGGTGCTGACCGCGATTCTGCAGTGCCAGGAACGGCAGGACTGGATCGGATTGGCGGACTGGCTGGAGGGCGAGTTTCTAGCGTTATGTCACGGTGTTAATTCCGATTGATAACACAATCTGAGAAACCTCCTACTTGTTATTAAGTAAGTTCCGAAAGAGCGGCCTTCATTGGCCGTTTTTTTATGATTTTTAAAAAGTGATACTTTTTAAGAGGTTGGCGTCGATATCACCCTTCATATGTCGTGATGGCAAGTCTTCGTGCCATTGAAATCAGTTAAAGCCATCAACGCCGTCGTCGATAGCGCAACTGTAGGTTTTCTCGGGAGAAATGGACTTCCCCGCTTTTTGAAAGCCCACCGTTTTTTATCAACGAGGGAACTCAACATGGCTTTGACCGTTAATACCAACATTGCGTCGTTGTCTGTACAGCGCAATCTGAACCGTTCTTCCGACTCGCTCAGCACCGCAATGACCCGTCTATCCTCGGGGTTGCGAATCAACAGCGCTAAAGACGACGCCGCGGGCATGCAAATCGCCAGTCGATTGACGACGCAGGCCCGCGGTCTGACTGTCGCGTCGCGTAATGCAAATGATGCCATTTCTGTCATTCAAACCACGGAAGGCGCATTGTCCCAAACCTTGAACACGCTTCAGCGAATGCGGGATCTGGCCGTTCAGGCAAAGAATGGAACCAATACAGCCTCTGATCGTGCAGCGTCCAATAAGGAGTTCGAAGAAGCGTCGCAAGAACTGACTCGGTTGAGTCACAGCACCAAGTTCGGGAAAGATTTGAATTTGCTCGATGGCAGCGCAGGCAATCTGACGTTTCATGTGGGCGCCAATACCGGTGAGCATGAAGAAATCCAGATCGTGCTGGATCAGGACTATTCGACCAAATCCTTGTTTGCCGCGCCTGCTGATCGTGCTGCAGTCACTGCGGTCCTCGGATCGGCTGGTGCCCCCATGACGATCGGCAACAAGGACATCAAGGCGGGGGACGATTTAACGCCGAAAATTGATGGCACCGGTATCTACGAGGGTATTGCGCGACAGGATCCGCTCAAACCTACCCCGGAAGAGCAGGCGTTGGAGGCCGCGGTCGCGAACAAAAATATCGATGAAGCCATCATCCAGATCGATTTGGCCATCTCCAAGGTGACAGCCAGCATGGCCGAGCTGGGCGCCAAGCAGAACCGCCTGACCACGACGGTAGCCAACATCAACAACATCATTGAAAACGTCACAGCCTCCCGCGGGCGCGTCGAGGACGTCGATTTCGCTGCCGAAACCGCCGAGCTGACCAAACAACAAACGCTGCAACAAGCCTCGACCGCCATTCTGGCCCAGGCCAATCAGCTTCCGGCGGCTGTCCTCAAGCTGCTCCAATAACGGCAAGGCGTTTATAAACAGTGCTTTACCCGGGTGCGTCGCACGGCGCATCCGGGCGCTACCGCGTGGCTAATGAAGGGGTTGACGAGAGGATTAAAGCTTGGGCAGTGCGCGCCGAAACGCTGGGTAACCCCCGTCACAAGCAGGGGTGGCGCTCTGGTGGCAAAAAATTTTGAAAAAGCCCTCAAGCTCCTTGCAGATACGACGATAAACATTACGAAGGTTCTCTAGGCCACACCCGGCGCTTGCCAGGGCCGGATAGCCGCAGTACCCAACCCACGAGGAATTCATCATGGCTTTAACCGTCAATACCAACGTAGCTTCCTTGGCTGTACAGAAGAACCTGGGCAAGGCTTCCGACGCTCTGTCGACTTCGATGACCCGTCTGTCTTCCGGTCTGAAAATCAACAGCGCTAAAGACGACGCAGCCGGTCTGCAGATCGCCACTCGCGAAACCTCGCAAATCCGCGGTCAAACTGTTGCCATCAAGAACGCCAACGACGGTATTTCGATCGCTCAGACCGCTGAAGGCGCTCTGCAAGAATCGACCAACATCCTGCAGCGTATGCGTGAACTGGCCGTTCAAGCACGAAACGACACCAACGGTACTGCTGACCGTACCGCTCTGAACGCTGAATACGCTCAGATGTCGGACGAACTGACCCGTATCGCCAACTCCACCAACCTGAACGGCAAGAACCTGCTGGACGGTACTGCGAGCACCGTGACCCTGCAAGTGGGCTCGAACACTGGTACTTCCAACCAGATCGACCTGGTTCTGACCGGTACTTTCACTGCTTCGGCACTGGGCGTAGCCAGCGGCACCACTTCGATCAGCGGCACCAGCAACGCCACTGCGCACACCAACGTCGACGCTGCCATCTCGGCAATCGACACCGCTCTGGCCACGATCAACAGCACCCGTGCCAGCCTGGGTGCTTCGCAAAACCGTCTGACCAGCACCATCTCCAACCTGCAGAACGTCAACGAAAACGCCACCGCTGCACTGGGCCGTATCCAAGACACCGACTTCGCAGCCGAGACCGCTAACCTGACCAAGCAACAGACTCTGCAACAAGCTTCCACCTCTGTTCTGGCCCAGGCTAACCAACTGCCATCCGCTGTTCTGAAACTGCTTCAGTAATATCGGGTCGAGTTTTGGCGGGGGAGTGTGCTTGCGTGCTCTCCCGCTTTTTACTTTGAGAGGTTGAAGACATGGACATAAGCACCCGATTGAACATGGCTTACCCCACGGTGCAGTCGCTGCCCCCTGTGTCTGCTCCTGTCCCGGACAGGCAAGCGGTGAAGCCTCAAGTCGTCAACGAAGCGGCTGCCTCGGCAGATGCGGACACGGCGAAGAGTAAAAACTCTGACGAAGACAAGAACTCGAAACAGTTGCAAGCTGCCGTCAAGGAAATGGAAAAGTTTTTTCAGTCGGTCCGCCGCAACCTGGAATTCTCGATCGACGAGGGCTCCGGCCAAGTGGTCGTAAAAGTGATTGCCACTGAAACGGGCGAAGTCGTGCGGCAGTTGCCGTCCGCCGAAGCGCTGAAGATCGCCGACAGTCTGAAAAATGCAAACAGCCTGTTGTTCGACGCAAAAGTTTAACTGGCATGAAACGTGAACGCGGTTCTCTTGAACTGTCGTTGAGTCAAAAGACCGGCTTAAAACCGAAAGGAGATGTAGATGGCTAGCCCAATTACCCCATCAACCGGCCTCGGATCGGGCCTTGCGATCGGTGACATCGTCACGGCGCTGGTCAACTCCGACAAGCTGGCCAAACAGACGCAAATCACGACCCAGACCAAGCTGGTGACCACCAAGCTGTCCGGGATTGGTACGTTGAAGAGCGCGATGTCTGCGTTCCAGACTGCGCTGACCAATCTGGGCAAGAAGGATGCACCGTCTTTTTCCGGCTATGCCGCCAAGTCTTCGGATGCCACCAAGCTGACCGTAACGTCGGATAACTCCGCCGTGCCCGGTACCTACGCAATCAACGTCAGCAAGCTGGCTACCAGTTCCAGCGTTGCCAGTGGTGCCTTTACCGACGGGCCCACCAGTGCCATTCCGAGTGGGAACCTGACCCTCACTCAAAATGGCATTAACACCAGCATCACCATTCCGGATGGCGCCACCTTGGCGTCCGTCGCCAAGCAGGTCAACGCCACGACCCAGGATTCAGGGCTCAGCGCCAGCATCATCACCGACGACAAGGGCTCGCGGCTGGTGTTCAACTCCACCAAAACCGGCGCGGGTTCGGACATCACCGCCACCAGTGACGTGGCGCAGTTCAACATCGCTGCCGATGCCAAGCTCGACCCCAACGACGTGAACAGCGCCGGCTACGTCAGTGCCAAGGCAGACAGTGCCTCCCTCACCATCAATGGGCTGACAGTCACCAGTGCCAGCAACACCATCGACAAGAGCCTGGGTGGCGTGTCCATGACGTTGCTGGCCACAGGCACTTCGACGGTGACTGTCGCGACGAACAACGATGGTTTGAAAGCTTCGCTGCAGACCTTCATCGACGCCTACAACAACGTCGTCAAAGCCGTGACGTCGGTGACCAAGGCCACCATCAGCGACACGCCCGACGCCACCACCGGCGCCACCGTGACGCCCGCCGCCCTGACAGGCGACGCATTGCCGCGTTCAATCCTCTCGGGCCTGCGTAACGAGCTGGTCACCACCGGCGCGGACGGTAACGTATCGGTACTGTCTCAGTTGGGCATCACCACCTCGCAGACTGACGGTACGCTGTCGCTGGACAGCACCAAGTTCGACAAGGCCATCAACACCCAAGGCCTGGCGGGTGACGTGCAGCAGTTGTTCACTGGCACCGGTGACGGCAAGAACGGCTTGCTGGCTCGGATGACAGCGGCGATCACGCCCTACACCCAGACCGGTGGGATCTTCGATACCCGGACTGCGAGCCTGAACAAGCAGCAGACCAACCTGACCAATGAACAGACGGCGCTGGACTTGCGGGTCACCAACCTGACCGCAACGCTGACCGCCAAATACAACGCAATGGACCTGATTGTCGGGCAACTGAAGGCCTCGGCCACCAGCATCACCTCGTTCTTCGAATCGTTGAACGCCCAGCAAAGCGGTTGATGAATCATCGATTACCAGGACCCGGCCAGAGTGCCGGGTTTTTGGCATCTGGACTTAAAGTTCCCAATCCCGGTGCCGATAGCCTGAACATAGACACTTCAAGATGTGTGAGGTAATGAAATGAACCGGATGGCAGCCCTTCGGCAGTATCAGAAGGTCAATTCCCACGCCCAGACTGCCGTGGCCACGCCGCATCGTCTGGTGCAAATGCTGATGGAAGCCGGGCTGGATCGCATCGCTCAGGCCAAGGGCGCGATCGCGCGCAAAGACGTCGCCGCTAAAGGCGTGCTGATCGGCAAGGCCATCGAAATCGTCGGCGGCTTGCGTGAGGGCCTGGACATGGAGAAGCAAGCCGAAGCGCTGGCGCATGTCGACAATCTTTATGTGTACATGATGAAACGCCTGGCAGAGGCCAACATCAAGACCGATCCCAGAATTCTCGACGAAGTGGCCCAACTGTTGACTACAGTCAAAGAAGGTTGGGACGCGATCGGCGATCAGCAACCCGCGCTCTAAGGAGAACACCATGAGTGCTGCACTCAAGCGAATCGAAGAAACCCGCGAAGCGTTGGTCGACGCCCTCGCCGAGCGCGACTGGATTGCCATCAGCAAACTGGATCTGGCGTGTCGCGCCTGTGTCGACGAAGTCATCCGTGAGGCGAACGACGATGAGCCTGAGCTACGCAGCAACCTGGAGGAGCTGCTGGGGGTTTATCGGCAGATGATTGACATTGCGGTGGGCGAACGTCAGGCAATAGTCGAAGAAATGACGCAAATCCAGCGAGCGCAAAACGCTGCAAAGGTTTACCATCTGTTCGGTTGACGTTTGGTTGATCGAAAAAAATTGTGCGCCATAAAATTGACTGTGTACGGTTTTTTGACTTAACTAGTGATGTTCACTAATTTCTGGCTGTTGTGGCGTCTCTGCGGACCTTGCAAAGCCAAGCTTGCCCCCCGATTGGGCATCGAGTTGACTAGGGAAGTTGCTATTGCATGTGGCGTGAAATCAAGATTCTGCTGATCGATGACGATAGCCAGCGCCGCCGCGACATGGCGGTGATTCTGAACTTTCTCGGTGATGAGAACCTGTCTTGCTCCAGCACGGACTGGCAGCAGGTCGTCGGCGCTCTGGCGTCCACTCGAGAAGTGCTTTGCGTGCTGGTGGGTTCCGTCAATGCACCGGGCAGCCTCCAAGGGCTGCTTAAGACCATCGCTGCCTGGGATGAGTTCCTTCCTGTTTTGCTGATGGGCGAAAATTCTTCTGCCGAACTGGCAGAAGATCTGCGTCGGCGGGTGTTGTCCACCGTCGAGATGCCGCCCAGCTACAGCAAGCTGCTGGATTCCCTGCATCGGGCTCAGGTCTATCGCGAGATGTACGATCAGGCCCGCGAGCGCGGCCGTCAGCGCGAACCGAATCTGTTCCGCAGCCTGGTGGGCACCAGTCGTGCCATCCAGCACGTGCGCCAGATGATGCAGCAGGTGGCCGACACCGACGCCAGTGTGTTGATCCTGGGCGAATCGGGCACCGGCAAGGAAGTCGTGGCGCGCAACCTTCATTACCATTCCAAACGCCGTGACGCGCCATTCGTGCCGGTGAACTGTGGCGCCATTCCTGCCGAACTGCTGGAAAGCGAACTGTTCGGCCACGAGAAAGGGGCGTTCACCGGAGCGATCACCAGCCGTGCCGGGCGTTTCGAACTGGCCAACGGCGGCACGCTGTTCCTCGATGAAATTGGCGACATGCCTCTGCCGATGCAGGTCAAGTTGCTGCGCGTGCTGCAAGAGCGGACGTTCGAGCGTGTGGGCAGCAACAAGACCCAGAGCGTCGACGTGCGCATCATTGCCGCGACCCACAAGAATCTTGAAGACATGATTGGCACCGGTGGCTTCCGTGAAGACCTGTATTACCGGCTCAACGTCTTCCCGATCGAGATGGCGCCGCTGCGCGAACGAGTCGAAGACATTCCACTGCTGATGAACGAGTTGATCTCGCGCATGGAGCATGAAAAGCGCGGTTCGATCCGTTTCAACTCGGCCGCCATCATGTCGCTGTGTCGTCACGGCTGGCCGGGCAACGTCCGCGAGCTGGCCAATCTGGTGGAGCGCATGGCGATCATGCACCCCTACGGCGTGATTGGTGTCGCGGAACTGCCGAAGAAATTCCGCTACGTCGACGACGAAGACGAGCAAATGGTGGACAGCCTTCGCAGCGACCTGGAAGAGCGCGTCGCCATCAATGGCCATACGCCGAACTTCGCCAATGGCGCGATGTTGCCGCCGGAAGGGCTGGACCTCAAGGATTACCTGGGGGGGCTGGAGCAGGGGTTGATTCAACAGGCGTTGGACGATGCCAACGGTATTGTTGCCCGTGCAGCCGAGCGTTTGCGTATCCGCCGTACGACCCTGGTGGAGAAGATGCGCAAGTACGGCATGAGCCGCCGCGACGGTGACGACCAGCTCGAAGACTGACGCAGGTTTGACGCGCCAAAAGAGAAACCGCTGATTTTTCAGCGGTTTTTTTTTCGGCACGGGGATTGCTAAAGCTCTTGGAACCTACCGTTTACTGACGGTACGCCACGCGAGAGATGAACTATGCCCCAGGCCGCTCAGATGTCCTCCGAACCTGTCTTGCCGTCCGGTTTGCAGGTGCAGCCATCCCCTGAAGTCGAGAGTCGACAAGGGCTGCAGCAGGCGTTTGCCCTGTTCAATCAGATGTCCACGCAGTTGACGGACTCCTACAGCTTGCTGGAAGCGCGGGTCACGGAGCTGAAAGGCGAGTTGGCCGTCGTCAGTGCGCAACGCATGCAGGAACTGGCTGAGAAAGAGCGGCTGGCCAATCGTCTGCAGAATCTGCTCGACCTGCTGCCCGGTGGCGTCATCGTGATCGATGGAACCGGCACCGTCCGCGAGGCCAACCCGGCGGCCATCGATCTGCTCGGCGAGCCGCTGATCGGGATGCTCTGGCGTCACGTCATCGCCCGCTGTTTTGCGCCGCGGGAGGATGACGGTCATGAGATTTCCTTGAAGGATGGTCGCCGCCTGTCCATTTCCACCCGCTCGCTCGATGCCGAGCCCGGGCAGTTGGTGCTGCTTAATGACCTGACCGAAACCCGCCATCTGCAGAGTCAGTTGGCGCGCCACGAACGCTTGTCGTCGCTCGGTCGTATGGTCGCGTCGCTGGCCCATCAGATTCGCACCCCGTTGTCGGCCGCCATGATTTACGCCAGTCATCTGACAGAGCAAGCGTTGAACGTGGAGACCCAGCAACGTTTCGCCGGTCGCCTCAAAGAGCGCCTCCATGAACTGGAGCATCAAGTGCGTGACATGCTGGTGTTCGCTCGGGGGGAGTTGCCGCTGACCGACCGGGTCACGCCTTGCTCGCTGGTCGAGGCCTTGAAGGCAGCGGCCCAGACCCACGTGCGGGATGCGCGCGTGCGCTGGCAGTGCGACAGTCATCAGGGCGAACTGCTGTGCAACCGGGACACGCTGGTGGGCGCGCTGCTCAACCTGATCGAGAATGCCGTGCAGGCCAGTTCGGGCACTGCCCGCATTAAAATTCACGCCTATTCCCGCGGTGACACCTTGCGCCTGTGCATCAGTGACAGCGGCCCTGGCATCGACGCCGCTGCGCTGGCACGGATCGGCGAGCCGTTCTTCACCACCAAGCCCACCGGTACCGGTCTTGGACTGGCGGTGGTCACTGCGGTCGCCAGGGCGCATCAAGGGCAGGTGCATTTCCGTTCGCGCCCGGGACGTGGCACTTGCGCCATGGTGTCCCTGCCGCTGGTCCCCGGCGTCGGCATTGCGAGGAATGCGTTATGACGATCAAGGTATTGCTGGTCGAAGATGACCACTCATTGCGTGAAGCGCTGGGCGAAACGCTGGAGCTGGCCGGGCATGACTACCTCGCCGTGGGGTCCGCCGAGGAGGCGTTGCTCGCCGCCGCCGATGCGGCATTCAACCTGGTGATCAGTGACGTCAACATGCCCGGCATGGATGGCCACCAACTATTGGCCCAACTGCGCAGCCGGTACCCGCATTTGCCAGTGCTGCTGATGACCGCCCATGGGGCAGTGGATCGCGCGGTCGAAGCAATGCGGCAGGGGGCCGCCGATTACCTGGTCAAACCGTTCGAGCCCAAGGCCTTGCTGGCGCTGGTGGCTCGACATGCCTTGGGACGTCTTACGCCCTCCGACGGGGAAGGGCCGGTTGCGGTCGAGCCCGCCAGCCTGCAATTGTTGAATCTTGCGGCGCGTGTGGCCAAAAGCGATTCGACGGTGCTGATTTCCGGTGAGTCCGGGACCGGCAAGGAAGTCCTGGCGCGCTTCATCCACCAACAGTCACCACGGGCAGGCGGACCGTTCATCGCCATCAACTGCGCGGCGATTCCGGACAACATGCTCGAGGCCACGTTGTTCGGGCACGAAAAGGGATCGTTCACCGGTGCCATCGCTGCCCAGGCGGGCAAGTTCGAGCAGGCCGAGGGGGGCACCCTGCTGCTCGACGAAATCTCGGAAATGCCCATGGGGCTGCAGGCCAAATTGCTGCGCGTGCTTCAGGAGCGGGAAGTGGAGCGGGTCGGGGCGCGCAAGCCTATAGCGCTCGACATTCGCGTGTTGGCCACCACCAACCGCGACCTCGCGGGAGAGGTGGCGGCTGGGCGCTTCCGCGAGGATTTGTATTATCGCCTGTCAGTGTTTCCGCTGGCCTGGCATCCCCTGCGCCAACGCCCCGGCGATATTCTGCCGTTGGCTCAGCGGCTGCTGACCAAGCATGTCAATAAAATGAAGCACGCCCCTGTGCGGCTGTCGGCCGAAGCACAAGCGTGCTTGGTGGGTTACAGCTGGCCTGGCAATGTCCGGGAACTGGATAACGCCGTTCAGCGCGCATTGATTCTGCAGCAAGGCGGTGTGATTCAAGCCGAGGATTTCTGTCTGGCCGGACCGCTGGGCTTTGCCTCAATGCCTGCGTCCGCCACCACGGCTCAGGTTTCACCGACGCTGCCGTCGGCACAGAGCTTCACCGAATCGTCGTTGGAAACGCCTGCTTCCGAACCTGCCGGCGCACTGGGCGAGGACCTGCGCCGTCGGGAATTTCAGCTGATCATCGATACCCTCCGTGCCGAGCGCGGTCGCCGCAAGGAAGCCGCCGAACGCCTTGGCATCAGCCCGCGGACCTTGCGCTACAAACTGGCGCAGATGCGCGACGCGGGCATGGATGTGGAGGGTTATCTGTTCGCCAGTTGATCGCTGCAAGCGATCGAATCCTCAAGCGTGAGCTCGCCACGATGCAACCCGTCAGATGCCTGCGCGGCGGCTGTTCGGTAGCGAGAGTGGGCGCTGTCGCGCGCCCCTGTGTTCATGTCGCATGCCCTTCGTGCTAACACGCCAATACTTTAATGAAAAGGTGGCACTGTGCCGCTATTGGTCTGGCACCGTTGTTGCTACTACATGGATAACCGCTGAATCGGTGTCAAAAATTTGCGGCCTTTTTGAGAGAGAAGTCATGAGCCAAGGTGTTGAATTTAATCGCTTGATGTTGGACATGCGTGCCATGCAGATGGACGCCATGGCCATGCCCAAGGCTGTGAACGCTCCCGAGCAGACCGGTGCAACGAGCTTTTCCGACATGCTCGGTATGGCTGTCAATAAAGTGAACGATACCCAACAGGCGTCGAACCAGTTGTCGACGGCTTTTGAAATGGGCAAGAGCGGTGTTGACCTCACGGACGTGATGATTGCCTCGCAGAAAGCCAGCGTTTCGTTTCAGGCGCTGACCCAGGTACGCAACAAGCTGGTTCAGGCGTACCAAGACATCATGCAAATGCCGGTTTGAGGACGATTTAAGTCATGGCTGAAGCCGTCGCCGATAACGTGCCTGCCAAAGCGGGCGCGACAGGAAGCAAGCCGCCGATGTTCGGTCTGGCGTTCCTGCAAAATCTTTCCGAGATGACCATGCTGCGTCAGGTCGGCCTCATGGTCGGTCTGGCTGCCAGCGTGGCGATTGGTTTTGCCGTCGTGCTTTGGTCGCAGCAGCCGGATTACAAGCCGCTGTATGGCAGCCTGTCCGGCATGGACACCAAGCAGGTGATGGACACCCTGGCGCAGGCCGACATCCCTTACACCGTAGAGCCGAATTCCGGCGCGCTGCTGGTCAAATCCGACGACCTCGCCCGCGCCCGCATCAAATTGGCCGGCGCCGGTATCGCCCAGAGCGATGGCAATGTCGGGTTCGAGATTCTGGACAAGGATCAAGGCCTGGGCACCAGCCAATTCATGGAAGCCACCCGCTACCGTCGTGGCCTGGAAGGCGAACTGGCGCGCACCATTTCCTCGTTGAACAACATCAAGGCCGCCCGCGTTCACTTGGCGATTCCGAAAAGCTCGGTGTTCGTCCGCGACGACCGCAAGCCAAGTGCATCCGTGCTGGTTGAGCTGTATGCCGGTCGCAGCCTGGAGCCGGGCCAGGTCATGGCCATTATCAACCTGGTCGCGACCAGCGTGCCTGAACTGACCAAGTCCCAGGTCACCGTGGTCGATCAGAAAGGCAACCTGCTGTCCGATCAGGCGGAAAACTCCGAGCTGACCATGGCAGGCAAACAATTCGACTACACCCGTCGCATGGAAAGCATGCTGACCCAGCGCGTGCAGAATATCCTGCAACCGGTGTTGGGCAACGACCGCTACAAGGCCGAAGTGTCGGCGGATGTCGATTTCAGTGCCGTGGAGTCGACTGCCGAAAGCTTCAACCCTGACCAGCCTGCGCTGCGCAGCGAACAGACCACCACCGAGCAACGCTCCAGCAGCAGCGGTCCGCAAGGCGTGCCCGGGGCTTTGAGCAACCAGCCGCCAGGCCCGGCCACTGCGCCGCAAACCACCGGCGCCGGTGCGGCTGGCGCTGCCGGTCCCGTCGCGCCGGGTCAGCCGTTGCTCGATGCCAACGGTCAACAGATCATGGACCCGGCCACTGGCCAGCCGATGCTCGCGCCGTACCCATCGGACAAGCGCAACCAGTCGACCAAGAACTTCGAGCTGGACCGTTCCATCAGCCACACCAAACAGCAGCAGGGCAAGATCAATCGCCTATCGGTTGCGGTAGTGGTGGACGACCAGGTCAAGGTCAACCCGGCCAACGGCGAAACCACAACCGTTCCGTGGACCGCCGAACAACTGGCACGTTTCACTCGGCTGGTGCAGGACGCCGTCGGCTTCGATGCCGCCCGCGGCGACAGCGTGAGCGTGATCAACGTGCCATTCTCCACCGACCGTGGCGAAGTGATTCCGGACATCCCGTTCTATTCGCAGCCTTGGTTCTGGGACATCGTCAAACAGGCGATGGGTGTGATCTTCATCCTGGTGCTGGTGTTCGGCGTGCTGCGTCCGGTGCTGAACAACATCACCAACCCGAAAAGCAAACAGGTGGACGGTGACGTCGAGCTCGGCGGCATGGTCGGCATGGACGGCGAATTGGCCAACGACCGCGTGAGCCTTGGCGGTCCGCAAAGCATTCTGTTGCCGAGCCCGAGCGAGGGTTATGACGCGCAGCTCAACGCAATCAAGGGCCTGGTGGCTGAAGACCCGGCACGTGTGGCTCAGGTCGTAAAAGAGTGGATCAACACAGATGAGTGATAATCGTGCTGCTGCGGTCAAACTGACCCGCGTTGACAAGGCTGCGATCCTGCTCCTCACCCTGGGTGAGACTGACGCGGCGCAAGTGTTGCGCCACATGGGCCCCAAGGAGGTCCAGCGCGTCGGTGTGGCCATGGCGCAGATGCGCAATGTGCACCGCGAACAGGTCGAGCAGGTGATGAGCGAGTTCGTCGACGTCATCGGCGACCAGACCGGCGTGGGCATCGGCTCCGATGGCTACATTCGCAAAATGCTGACCCAGGCCCTGGGTGAGGACAAAGCCAACGGCCTGATCGACCGCATCCTGCTGGGAGGCAATACCAGTGGTCTGGACAGCCTCAAGTGGATGGAACCGCGTGCTGTCGCGGACGTCATCCGCTATGAGCACCCGCAGATCCAGGCCATCGTCGTGGCGTACCTCGACGCGGACCAGGCAGGTGAAGTGCTGAGCCATTTCGACCACAAGGTGCGTCTGGACATCATCCTGCGCGTCTCGTCGTTGAACACGGTCCAGCCAGCGGCCTTGAAAGAATTGAACCAGATCCTGGAGAAGCAGTTCTCGGGCAACGCCAACACATCGCGTACCACCCTGGGTGGCATCAAGCGTGCCGCGGACATCATGAACTTCCTCGACAGTTCGATCGAAGGCCAGCTCATGGACTCCATCCGCGAAGTGGACGAAGACCTGTCGACGCAGATCGAAGACCTCATGTTCGTCTTCAACAACCTGTCCGACGTCGACGACCGCGGCATCCAGGCATTGCTGCGCGAAGTCTCTTCCGATGTGTTGGTGCTGGCGCTCAAGGGCTCCGACGACGCCATCAAGGAAAAGATTTTCAAGAACATGTCCAAACGTGCCGCCGAACTGCTGCGCGACGACCTCGAAGCCAAAGGCCCCGTGCGGGTCAGCGACGTGGAAGCTGCACAGAAAGAGATCCTCACCATTGCCCGTCGTATGGCGGAGGCCGGGGAAATCGTTCTCGGCGGCAAAGGTGGCGAGGAAATGATTTAAGAGTAGGTAGTCGATGTTCAGCTCCGATAAAGAACCACCCAGCGAGCTCATCAGGGCCAAGGATCTGCGCGGGATCGACGTCTGGACATTGCCCAGTTTCGATCCTCACGTGGAGCCGGAACCCGAGCCTGAGGTCGAAGAGCCGGAACCTGCCGAAAGCGAAGAAGTCCCGCTGGAAGAAGTGCAGCCGCTCACCCTCGAAGAACTGGAGAGCATCCGTCAGGACGCCTACAACGAAGGGTTTGCCATCGGCGAAAAAGAGGGCTTCCACAGCACCCAGCTCAAGGTACGCCAAGAGGCCGAGGTTGCCTTGACTGCCAAGCTGGAAAGCCTCGAAACCCTGATGAGTCATCTGTTCGAGCCCATTGCCGATCAGGACGCGCAGATTGAGAAATCCGTGATCCAACTGGTCGAGCACCTGGCGCGAGAAGTGATTCAGCGCGAGCTCAAGACCGATTCCAGTCAGATCGGCAAAGTCCTGCAGGATGCACTGCGCCTGTTGCCGATGGGCGCCAATAACGTCCGCATCCTGGTCAATTCGCAGGACTTCGCACAGGTCAAGGCGCTGCGTGACCGCCATGAAGAAAACTGGCGCATTCTCGAAGACGACACCCTGCAGCCGGGCGGTTGCCGGGTGGAAACGGAGCACAGCCGTATCGACGCTTCGGTGGAAACCCGCTTGAGCGTGGCCATCGCCAAAATGTTCGATCAGCTCCACGAGCAGGCGCTGCATCCGGCCATCCCAGATGTGAGTGTCGACCTGGAAGCGGCGATCAAGAGCGCCGAAAGCGCGCTGAACAAATCATCGGATGCGTCCGATGCGTCTTGAACGCACCAGCTTCGGCAAGCGGCTGAGCACTTACCCCGACGCCATCCGCCTACCGGTGCAACCGGTGGTGGAGGGGCGCTTGTTGCGCATGGTCGGTTTGACCCTCGAAGCCGAAGGCCTGCGGGCCGCCATGGGCAGCCGTTGTGTGGTGATCAACGATGACAGCCACCACCCGGTGGAGGTCGAAGCCGAGGTCATGGGGTTCGCGGGGGGCAAGGTCTTCCTGATGCCCGTTGGCAGCGTCGCCGGCATCGCGCCAGGTGCTCGCGTGGTGCCGCTGCCGGACACTGGCCGCTTGCCCATGGGCATGACCATGCTGGGGCGGGTGCTTGACGGTGCCGGTCGCCCGTTGGACGGCAAAGGCGGCATGAAAGCCGAAGACTGGGTGCCGCTGGACGGCCCGACCATCAACCCGCTCAAGCGCGACCCCATTAGCCAGCCGCTGGATGTGGGTATTCGCTGCATCAACGGTTTACTGACGGTCGGCCGGGGCCAGCGTCTGGGCCTGTTCGCCGGTACCGGCGTAGGTAAATCCGTTCTGTTGGGCATGATGACCCGCTTCACCGAGGCCGACATCATCGTCGTCGGGCTGATCGGCGAGCGGGGGCGTGAGGTGAAGGAATTCATCGAGCACATTCTGGGTGAGGAAGGCCTCAAGCGCTCGGTAGTGGTGGCCTCGCCAGCGGACGACGCACCGTTGATGCGCTTGCGGGCGGCCATGTATTGCACCCGGATCGCCGAATATTTTCGCGACAAGGGCAAGAACGTTCTGTTGCTCATGGATTCGTTGACCCGTTTTGCCCAGGCCCAGCGGGAGATCGCGTTAGCCATTGGCGAGCCGCCGGCCACCAAGGGTTACCCGCCGTCCGTGTTTGCCAAACTGCCGAAACTGGTGGAGCGCGCCGGGAATGCGGAAAAGGGCGGTGGCTCGATCACGGCCTTCTACACGGTACTGTCCGAAGGCGACGACCAGCAGGACCCGATCGCCGACTCGGCGCGGGGCGTGCTCGACGGCCACATCGTGCTGTCCCGACGCCTGGCCGAGGAGGGGCATTACCCCGCCATCGACATCGAGGCCTCGATCAGTCGGGTCATGCCGTCTGTGGTCGATCCGCAGCACATGGTGCAGGCGCAGTATTTCAAGCAACTGTGGTCCCGCTATCAGCAGAGCCGTGACTTGATCAGCGTCGGTGCCTACGTCGCCGGTGGCGATCGCGAAACCGATCTGGCGATCAACCTGCAGCCTCAGCTCGTTCAATACCTGCGTCAGGGGTTGCATGACAATGAGAGCATGCAGAGCAGCGAGGCCCAACTGGCGAAGATCTTCAACCCTCAAGGCGGGGGTTGATAAGCCATGGCGCAGACCCGTGCTGGCCGCCTGGCGCCCGTGGTGGACATGGCCGAGAAGGCCGAGAAGACCGCTGCGCAGCGTCTGGGGCATTTCCAGGGTCAGGTCCGGCTGGCCGAAAGCAAGCTGGCGGAATTGGAAAAGTTTCGCAGTGACTACCAGCAGCAGTGGATCGACAAAGGCACTCACGGGGTGTCGGGGCAATGGTTGATGAATTACCAGCGCTTCCTGAACCAGCTGGAGACGGCCGTCAGTCAACAGCGGCAAAGCCTCAATTGGCACCAGAACAACCTCAACAAAGCCCGTGGCGAATGGCAGAAGGCCTACGCGCGGGTCGAAGGCTTGCGCAAGCTGGTGCAGCGCTATATCGATGAAGCGCGCGCCGTGGAAGACAAGCGCGAACAAAAGCTCCTGGACGAGCTGTCCCAGCGTTTGCCTCGCCACGAAGCCTTTTGACGTGCTTCGCGCGCCTACCGCGTTCCGGGTAGCGATTGGCGCGTGCGCTCAATTGAGCGACAATGCCCGCCAGTTTCCGGAGTGCCTCATGACTGATTCCATCGAAAGCCTTGCCGTTGACGCCGTTCTCGACGCCACGGGCCTCAACTGCCCCGAACCCGTGATGATGCTGCACCAGAAGGTGCGAGACCTTCCCGCAGGCGGGCTGCTCAAGGTCATCGCCACGGACCCGTCGACCCAGCGCGATATTCCCAAATTCTGTGTCTTTCTCGATCACGAACTGGTCGACAAACAGGCAGCGGAGGGGGTTTACCTCTACTGGATTCGCAAGAAGCTCGCCTGAATCGCTCGCGCCATCCGCCTCGGCACTGGCTCCCGCCTGCGTCAACGCCTACACTGCCGCGACTTCAGGGAGCCCACCATGCGCATAGTTGCTGACGAAAACATTCCACTGCTCGACGCGTTCTTTTCCGGCTTTGGCGATATTCGCCGCTATCCGGGGCGGACCCTGGACCGCCAGGCGGTGGCCGACGCCGACGTGCTGTTGGTGCGCTCGGTCACCCCGGTCAATCGGGCGCTGCTGGAAGGCTCGTCGGTGCGCTTCGTCGGCACCTGCACCATCGGCACCGATCACCTGGACCTCGGTTACTTGCATGAAGCCGGCATTCAATGGTCCAGCGCACCTGGCTGCAATGCTCGTGGCGTCGTGGATTACGTGCTTGGCAGCCTGTTGACCCTTGCTGAAATCGAAGGCGTCGAACTCGGTCAGCGTACCTACGGAGTGATCGGCGCCGGCCAGGTCGGGGGACGCCTGATCACGGTGTTGCGGGGGCTGGGCTGGAACGTGCTGGTGTGCGATCCGCCGCGCCAGGCCACAGAGGGCGGCGACTTCGTCAGTCTCGAAGAGATCATTGCCCGCTGCGACGTCATCAGTCTGCACACCCCCCTGAGCAAGGGCGGTGATCTGCCGACCTGGCACCTGTTCGACGACGCGCGCCTGCGGCAACTCAGGCGAGGGACCTGGCTGATCAATGCCGCCCGTGGGCCGATCGTGGACAACAGGGCGCTGCGCGAGGTCCTGCTGGACCGCGAAGACCTGCAAGCCGTGCTGGATGTCTGGGAAGAGGAACCGACCGTCGATCCGGCGCTGGCCGAGTTGTGCGTCATCGGTACGCCGCACATTGCCGGGTACAGCCTGGACGGTCGCCAGCGCGGTACCGAGCAGATCTACCAGGCGCTGTGTGCGTACCTTGGGCAGTCGCCGACGATCCGCCTCGAAGCACTGCTCCCTCGTCCATGGCTGGCGCAGGTTTGGCTCGACGCCGCGACCGACCCGACCTGGGCACTGAACATGCTTTGTCGCGGGGTCTACGATCCGCGCCGGGACGATGCGGACTTTCGTCGCAGCCTCGTCGGCGACCTCGCGACTCAACGTCAGGCCTTCGACGCCTTGCGCAAACAATACCCGCCGCGCCGGGAGATCGAGGGGCTGCGGGTAAAGGTGGAGGGCGACGCGCAGGCTTTGCGTCGGATCGTGCACGCCCTGGGCGCTCGTACGGTTTGACGAGTGCCGGTATTCCGGCGCAGGCGCTGACCTTGTCGCAAGAGACGTCCCCGTGCACCGCCCGCGCCGAAGATGGAAGGTGCGGGAGAAGCGAGCGGCCATAAAAAACCCGGCGCGCGGGCCGGGTTTCAAGTGAATCTGTTCATCAGTCTTGTTTTTCAGGTGTGACCCAGTACTTTTCGCATTCCTGACACGCGGCCTGAACCATTTCTTCAGTAATCAGGATCTGATTGCCGTGCTCATCGAGAATGGCACCGCCCAGTTGGGACTCGGGCTGGGGCCGTACGACGGCTTCTTGATTGCTGCTATTGTGCAAGCTCATGGCCTGTCTCCTCATCAGGTTGTGCGCTTCAATCTACCCACGCTTGATGAATGCGCCGTGACTTCCCTGGACGCGTCAAGCGCTCTTACAGTCCAACAGAAGAGGGGGTGAATCGCTACCCCGCCGTTAGACCGTTCCACTCTAACCGTCCCTTGCTAGGCTCTATATGAAAAGCCTTGATACTTGGCGATGCTGCGTTGAACCCAGCCTCCGAAGGCTCATTTACAGCCTGTAAACTCCGCTTCCTCGGCTGTTTTCGCCTTGCCTTACCTTCGCTTCAAAACGTTTCATACAGACCCTAAGGTCATAACAGGTGGACACACTGTACCTGACCGGTCGGGTACTCCCGAGTTCATCGCGAGACGACGAGCGCACCGGCGGAGGACGGTGTAGGCTCTGGCCCTCGACTCGTCTTGCAGGTGCATTTCATGGCTTCATTGTTTTCCGGACGGCAGCGCCATGCCATTCGGCTGGCGTCGCGTCTGATCGCACCGTACCGCAAACAGGCTGTCGGCGCGCTGTTGGCACTGATCGTAACAGCGGCCATTACCTTGTCGATGGGGCAGGGCATTCGGTTGATGGTGGACCAAGGGTTTCTGACCCGATCTCCGACATTGCTCAACCAGAGCATCGCGCTGTTCATGGCATTGGTGCTCGCGCTGGCGGTGGGCACGTTCACGCGCTTCTATCTGGTGTCATGGATTGGCGAGCGGGTGGTGGCGGATCTGCGCAAAGAAGTGTTCGATCACTTGGTCAGCCTGCACCCCGGTTTTTACGAGCGCAACCGCAGCTCGGAAATTCAGTCGCGCCTGACGGCCGATACCACGCTGCTGCAGTCGGTGATCGGATCGTCGCTGTCGATGTTCCTGCGCAATGTGCTGATGGTGATCGGCGGGGTCATTCTGCTGTTCTTCACCAACCCCAAGCTGACCAGTATCGTTGTGGTGGCATTGCCGCTGGTGGTGGCGCCGATCCTGATATTCGGACGCCGGGTCCGCAGCCTTTCGCGGGAAAGCCAGGACCGGGTCGCCGACGTGGGCAGTTATGTTTCCGAAGCGCTCGGTCAGATCAAGACTGTCCAGGCCTACAACCACCAAGAACAGGACCGCCTGCGTTTCGCGCTGACGGCTGAAGGCGCGTTCGACACGGCGCGCAAACGTATCCTTCAACGCTCCTGGTTGATCACCGTGGTCATCGTGCTGGTTCTTGGCGCCGTGGGGGTGATGCTCTGGGTCGGTGGCATGGATGTGATCGCCGGGCGCATCACGGGCGGCGAGCTGGCCGCCTTCGTGTTTTACAGCCTTATCGTGGGCAGTGCGTTTGGCACCCTCAGTGAAGTCATCGGTGAACTGCAGCGCGCGGCGGGGGCTGCCGAACGCATCACCGAGCTGTTGCAGGCCCGCAGCGACATCACGCCGCCGATCGATGGCAGACTTGCGCTGCCTGAGCGCGTCAGCGGCCGGCTGGCGCTGGAAGGCATCCACTTCGCTTATCCATCGAGACCCGAGCGGCCGGCCATCGACGGGCTCAGCCTGACCATCGAGGCGGGAGAAACCCTTGCGTTGGTCGGGCCTTCCGGAGCCGGAAAATCGACGCTGTTCGACTTGTTGCTGCGTTTCTACGACCCGCAGCGCGGAAGTGTGCTGATCGACGGAATCCCTGCCGACCGCCTTGACCCGCTGGATCTGCGCCGCTGTTTTGCCTGGGTTTCGCAGACGCCTGCGCTGTTCTTCGGCACCGTCGAGGACAACATCCGCTATGGCAACCCCCAAGCCACCGAGGAGCAGGTCGTGGCAGCGGCGCACATTGCACACGCCCATGAATTCATCGAGCGGTTACCGCAGGGGTACCAGACGCACCTGGGCGACGGCGGCATGGGGTTGTCGGGGGGACAGCGGCAACGCTTGGCGATTGCGCGAGCGGTGCTGACCGATGCGCCCATCCTCCTGTTGGACGAAGCGACCAGCGCCCTGGATGCGCAAAGCGAACACTTGATCCAGCAGGCCTTGCCCACGTTGATGAAGGGGCGTACCACGCTGGTCATCGCGCATCGTCTGGCCACGGTGCAGAACGCGGACCGGATCGCCGTGATGGATCAGGGCAAGCTGATGGCCGTGGGGACCCACGCGCAACTGATCGCCAGCAATCCGCTGTATGCGCGGCTGGCGGCGTTGCAATTCAATGCAGGAGGGGGTGAGCGCTGAACGATGAAGGAGAGGGCTTGCTCGCGTTGACAGGCTGACGCAGGTGCGTCGAGACCCGTGGCGAGCAAGCCAGATGTGGCGCGGCCTTTCAGTCCGGATCAGTCCTTGCGGTACTCGCACAGGTAGGCGGTTTCCACGCTGACTTCCAGATCGAACTTGCTGTTCGCCGGAACACGGAACTGATCGCCAGCGGTGAAGGTTTCCCAATCCGCCGCGCCTGGCAGCAGCACCTTCAGCGAGCCGGAAACGATGTGCATGATTTCCCGGTCAGCGGTTCCGAAATTGTATTTCCCCGGCGCCATGACACCGATGGTCGCCGGACCCTCGGCCTGCTGGAAAGCGATGGACTTCACGGTGCCGTCGAAATACTCGTTGACCTTGAACATGGCAGATCTCCTTGGAAGGGCTGAAAAAGGTCGGACAGTATGCCCAACGGACAAAAGACCGTCATCCGCTTTCATGAAGGCGTCTTGTCAGCCTGGCATCACCAGCGGGAGCAAGCGTGCGGTATTTCTTGCATCGTTCAAGGCGCGGTGTTGCTGCCCGTTGAAGTGCATGCCCGCCAGTTGCAATGCCGTGTTGAGGCCACAAGGCTTTTGCAGTTGGCGGGCGTGAGCGAAGCGCTGTTTGAGATTGATGTGCGGCAAGGTGCTCAGCTCGCTGATCACATCATGCTGCTGCCACGCTTGTTCGAACTGATGGCGATCGTAATCCCCCCAACTGACCCAGCCCACCAGTCGGGACCGGTGATGGCTCATCCAGCGCTCGAACTGTGGCCAGATCGTCGCAAGGGGCTGTGCGCCGTCGATCTGGCTTTGCTGGATATGGGTCAACTCGCGGCAGAAGGGCGTCAATTGGGGCCTGCGCATCGGACGGACGAAGCGCTCGAAGTGATCGACTTCCCGACCCTCCGAGTTGACCACGCAGGCGCCAATTTCAATGATTTCCATCTCTGCCACCGGCCAGCCGCCTTCTTCGGTGGTGGCCTCCAGGTCTATCACCAACCAATGGGGCATCTCGAACTCCAATTTCTTAACCCGTGGCACCGACATGCAGCGTAGCCATATTCAGGCGCACCCGTCCAACGGGCGTTGCGCTTCCTCGCTGCAGATGTCCGCTCAGGCCATAGGGCGGCGTTTCATCGGACAGAGCGGCGGATGCCGATCAAGTCCTTGCTTGCCGATGGCCCGCGCCTTAAATTGCGGCGCGGACGTTGCACTGACGCCTACGCGATCCAGTGCTCACTTCTTCGTGCAGCAAGTCAGGAAGAGCGAATTGCATTTCGGCCATTTTCCGGACGATAAGTGCGCGCTCATGCTGGGGAACACAGATAGCGCTGTCTTCATCCGAGCCATCAGGGAGAGAATCAAACGGCGGATGTTGCGTTGATTTGACCGTTGTCTAATTGTCCGCGAACGCATAATTTAAGCGTTCGTCTATTCGCCAGAGGTGCCTTGTCTTGATGTCCACACCGGTGCGGATGGCTTTGAATACGCTGCTGCTGACGAGCTTCGGGCTTGCGGCGTGGCAGGCGAGTGCGGCGCAGGTGGTGCGCATTGGGGCGGCCCATTTTCCGCCCTATACGATTCGCCCCGAGCGCGGCGAAGACACCGGTCTGCTGCCTCAGATGGTGGAGGCGCTCAATGCCATGCAGAGCGACTATCACTTCGAAATGGTCCCGACATCGATTCCTCGTCGCTTTCGCGACTTCCAGCAGCAGCGTTTCGATATGGCCATTTTCGAGAACCCGGGCTGGGGGTGGAGAGACATTCCTCACGAAGATGTGGACATGGGCCTGGAAGATGCGGAGATCTTCGTCGCTCACCGTATCGCGGGACGTACCCAAGGCTATTTCGATGATTTGAAAGGCAAGCGCCTGGCGCTGTTCAGTGGTTATCACTACGCGTTCGCCGGCTTCAATGCCGATCCCAAGTTTCTGGCCGAGCAGTACAACGCAACGCTGACCTATTCCCACGACAGTAATCTGGCGATGGTGCTGCGGGACCGGGCTGACATCGCCCTGGTTACCCGCTCGTACCTGAGCACGTTCATCGCCGCCAACCCGCAGGATGCGCCGCAGTTTCTGGTCTCGGATCGGGTGGATCAGGTTTACCGCCATTTTGCCCTGCTGCGCCCCAATGCACCGATTTCCGGTGAGAAGTTCGGCGATCTCTTGCGCCAACTGCGGGAGAACGGGCAGATGTTCAAGATTTTCCAGCCCTTTCGCATTGCGGTGACGCCGCAAGCCAACCATCACGCGGTTGCACTGGATGAAGGGGAGAGCCGGGAATAGAAGGAATCAAGGGAGGCGGGCGACCGAGCTGGTCGCCCGCAGAAAGGATCAGCGATCGCGCGCTTCCTTGGCATCCATCTCGGCGTTGCGTTCGTGGACGCGTCGAAGTTGTTCTTCAGTCAGGGGCAGTTTCTTCGCTGAGTCCTTGAGCATCAGCAAACCGCCGACGATCGAGCCGATTGCAATGACCAGAATTAACCAGGCGTACCAGGGCATGGTGGCGCTCTCCTTCTTGTGATATCGCTTTGAGCCACGCCGCAGCGCAGTGGTTCCATTAAATCAGCGGCTGGCCGCAGGTCTGCCGCGCCCACCACCCAGCCTGTCCGCTCGATCACCATCTTTCCATTTGCCGCGCCGCTGAACCGGTGCTAAAACTTCACCCGTCCGGCGCTGTTTTACTTAAGGGATTTGCCTATGTCAGTAACCTCCGAGCGTGCCCCCGACGGGCAGCAACTGACCATCAAGATCAAGGGACGTTTCGACTTTTCCACTCACCAGGATTTTCGCGGAGCCTACGAAAAAGAAACCCAGGCCAAGCGCTACGTGATCGATCTGAAAGAAACCAACTACCTCGACAGTTCGGCACTGGGCATGCTGCTGTTGCTGCGTGACCACGCTGGCGGTGATCGCGCTGACGTGCGTCTTGAAAACTGCAGCGCGGACGTGGTCAAGATTCTCGCCATCTCCAATTTCGCCAAGCTTTTCCATATCGGCTGATGGTGGACACTGCGCCGCCTGAGCGA
This sequence comes from Pseudomonas sp. GD03842, assembly GCF_029841165.1. NCBI lineage: Bacteria > Pseudomonadati > Pseudomonadota > Gammaproteobacteria > Pseudomonadales > Pseudomonadaceae > Pseudomonas > Pseudomonas sp. GD03842. The sequence goes on from NZ_JAOCEA010000019.1 coordinate 59,030, forward strand.
TTGAAGATCCTCATCGCCGATGACAATGCCAGTGATCGAATGCTGCTGTCGGCCATTATCAGTCGTCAGGGCCATGAAGTCCTGACGGCGTGCGACGGTGCAGAAGCCGTAGCGGTTTTCGAGCGCAATAGCCCCCAATTGATCCTGCTGGACGCCTTGATGCCCGTCATGGACGGCTTTGAAGCCGCACGCCGTATCAAGGAGCTGGCCGGCGAGGCACTGGTGCCCATCATCTTTCTGACGTCGCTGACCGAGGGCGAGGCGCTCGCCCGCTGCCTGGATGCCGGGGGCGATGATTTCGTCGCCAAGCCCTATAACCAAGTGGTGCTGGCGGCAAAGATCAATGCGATGAACCGCCTGCGGCTGCTCCAGGAAACCGTGCTCCAGCAGCGTGACCTGATTGCCCGGCACCACAAATACCTGCTCAACGAACAGCGGGTCGCCAAAGCGGTATTCGACCAGATCGCCCATTCCGGGTGCCTGAGCGCTCCGAACATTCGCTACCTGCAATCACCTTATGCGCTGTTCAACGGCGATCTGTTGCTGGCGGCCTGGGCGCCCTCCGGCAACATGCACCTGTTGCTGGGCGATTTCACCGGCCATGGGCTGCCGGCTGCCGTCGGCGCCATGCCCTTGGCGGAAGTCTTCTACGGCATGACCGCCAAAGGTTACGGGCTGCCGGAAACCCTGCGGGAAATGAACGCCAAGCTCAAACGCATTCTGCCGGTGGACATGTTCTGCTGCGCCGCGTTGATTTGCGTGAATTTCAAACAGCAGCACGTCGAGGTCTGGAATGGAGGGTTGCCGGACGGTTATTTGCTTCACGCCGATGGCCGTCCGCATACGCCGCTGGTGTCATCGCACCTGCCGTTGGGGGTGTTGAGTGCCGGCAGTTTCGATGACAACACGCAGGTTTACCCCTTTGCCGAGGGGGACCGTGTGTTTCTGCTGTCCGACGGGGTCGTGGACAGCACCGACGACAGCGGCGAAATGTTCGGCGCGCGGCGCCTGCAGAACGTCTTCGTCTCCAATCGCAACCCGGCGTTGCTGATGGAAGAAGTGCAATGGGCGCTGGCACGTTTTCGTGGCCAAGCCCGTGATGACGTGAGCATGGTCGAAGTGGGCTTCACCGAGCCCGAGGCATTGGGCCCTCCCTCGGTCATTTACAGCGACAGTGGGGATTCGAGCCCGCTGGACTGGTCCGCCAGTTTTGAATTCCGCGCCTCGACCCTCAAACGGTTCAACCCCTTGCCCTACCTGCTGCAGTTGCTGCAGGAAGTGCACGGCCTGCGGCAGCAGAGCGGCGAGCTGTACACGGTGATGGCCGAGCTGTACAGCAATGCGCTGGAGCACGGCGTGTTGGGTCTGGATTCGTCGCTCAAACAGGACGCAGCGGGTTTTGCCCTGTATTACCAGCAGCGGGGCGAGCGGTTGGGCAATCTGAAAGACGGCTTCATCCGCTTCAACTTCCAGATCATCCCGGTAGCTCAGGGTGGGCGCCTGATCGTGCAGGTACACGACAGCGGGAATGGTTTTGATGCCGAGCACGTATTGGCCTTGCCGCCCGCGGTCAATCAGCTCTCGGGACGGGGGCTGAGCCTGGTCAGGCAGCTCAGTGACCGCTGTCAGTGGTCGACGGATGGTCGGACCGCGTCTGTGGAGTTCGCTTGGGAGGGTCTGGCATAATCCCGCGATTCTTGATCAAGGAGCGAACAAGTCTTGGAAAGTCATGTGGATCTGGGCGTGCTCGGCACGTTGCGCGACGTCATGGAAGGGGAATACCCGGCGCTGTTGGACGTGTTCATCAAGGACTCCGAGCAGCGCGTCGGGGATCTGAACCGGTTGATCCTCGGTCCTGGTTTTTCAGCCTCTTCGGCTGCCCAGATGGAACAGGTCGGCATGATGGCCCACAGTTTCAAGGGCAGTTGCAGCAACATGGGCGCGGTCGATCTGGCACAGCTGTGCCACCAACTGGAGGACGTGTCCAGGAGCCCGATCGTGGCGTCCGACGGGCAGATCCGGCAGTTGCTCAACGCGATAGAAATCGAGTACTCCGTCGTTCGGGGTTTGTTCGACGCTGAATTGCAGTCGGTGCGGGTTCGTCGCTGAATCGGAGGCGTCACTCTGCAAGGCGGTGCGTTGCAAATGTGGCCCGTCAATTGCTAGGTCTTCGTGCAATCGTGCTCTTGCGGAGATCAACATGGCCCTTGCCAACAACCCTTTATTGACGGCTCTGACCGCTGCCAAAGCCCAGAAAGCCAGCGCCGCCACGTCGGCAAAGGCGCCAGACCCCGTCAAAGACAACGCCTCCAGCTTTTCGAACGTATTCGCCAAGCAGGCTGCTCCCAAGCCATCCAGTGTCGATGACAGCCCTGCCAAGCCGGTCGGCGCCAAGAGTTCGGCAGTGGACAACAAGGGCAGCGCCAGCCATTCGTCTGCCGCTTCCGACAAGACCGTTGCCGGTAACGGCAATGGCTTGCCTGCCAAAGCGGTCAACAGCAAGGCCGACAGCAGTGCCAAGCAAGGCAATGACGACACCGATGACAGGGCCAGTACCGCCCCGGCTACCGAAGACGCGACCGTGGCTGATGCGTCCACCGATCCACTGCCGGACCCGACCCTGGCCGTCACTGCACCGGTCACCGAGCCCGTTCAGCCGGTGGTGGACCCGCAACCCGTGGTCGATCCTGCGTTGCTGGCCAATAACTTGCCCGTGATTCCGCCACCCGTGGTGCAGGCGCCTACCGCCCCGACTGCCTCGGACGCCGCCGATGAAGCCTTCGACCCTTCGGCCGATCCACTGGAAGGCCTGACCGCGGTTCAAGTCGCGCTGGAGAACAAGACTCAACAGACGGCGCAAAGCGCTGGCCACCTGACGGACGCCAACAAAGCCGGCGGCAAGCAGGACGCCAGTGGCGATCCGGCGCAAATGCTGGCCGGTAACTTGGCGGCGTTGGGTGACCAACCTGTCGACAAGAACGCCACCGACAGTGGTGGCGACAAGGCGTTCAGTGGCCTGTTGGCTGATGGCCTGAAGGACGTAAAGGGCGCCAGCGCCGATACGCGCGTCGATAACTTCGCCGATCGTCTGGCGGCGCTGTCGCAGGCGGCCCAGGCCAAGCCGGGGGCAGCACCGTCTTCGCCATTGCTCAACCAGCCCTTGGCGATGAACCAGAGCGGTTGGACCGAAGGTGTGGTCAACCGTGTGATGTACCTCTCCAGCCAGAGTCTGAAGCAGGCCGACATTCAGCTTGAGCCGGCCGAGCTCGGCCGCCTGGACATCCGTGTCAATATGGCGGCAGACCAGCAGACTCAGGTGACCTTCATGAGCGCCCATGTCGGTGTCCGGGATGCGCTCGAAAGCCAGATGGCCCGGTTGCGTGATTCTTTCGCCCAGCAAGGGATGGGGCAGGTCGATGTCAACGTCTCCGACCAGTCGCGCAACATGCAGCAGCAGGCGCAGCAACAGTCGGGCGGTGATGCCCAGCGTGGCAGTGGCACGCGCGGCGCCGACAGTGCCGGTGATCTGATCGCCGACGGTGCACCGATCGACGCCGCGGCTGCAGCGGCCAGCGCCCCCCTGACCGTCGTGGGCTCCAGCGCGGTCGATTACTACGCCTGATCGATCACCACAAGCCACGCCCCGAAGGCCTTCGGCCAGAATCAAAAGCGGCGAGTGTCTGAGACCAAGTTGTCTCTCGGCCTCGCCGCTTTGCTTTTACTTAGCGCTTGTCGCTCGTAGCGGCCTTATCTGGCACACACCTTGCTCTCCCTCTGTCACGCAACACCGAACCCTTTGGATAGTGACGGATTATTGGCATGGCGAAGAGCGACGACGCAGCAGTTAAAGACCCGGCGAAGAAAGGCAAGCTGAAGATCATTATTCTGATGGTGGTCGGTCTTTTGCTGGCGATCGGGCTGTCGGTCGGGGCGACCTGGTTCATCATGCACAAGGCCGAAAGCAAGCCGGACCCCGCTGTGGCCGCTGAAGCAGCGAACGTCAAGAAAGAGGCGATTTTCGAGCCGCTGACGCCTCCGTTCGTGGTCAATTACAACGTCAATGGACGTCAGCGCTACATGCAGGTCAGCATTACCCTGCTGGCCCGCGACCATGCCGATCTGGAAGCGCTGAAGGTGCACATGCCGGTCATTCGCAACAACCTGGTCATGATGTTTTCCGGTCAGCCGTTCGACACCATCGCCACCCCTGTGGGCATGGAAATGCTGCGCCAGAAGGCGGCGGCGGTGGTGCAGGAAGTCGGCCAGAAAGAGCTGAACAAAAGCGTCATCGAACAGGTTCTTTTCACTAACTATGTACTGCAGTAGGACCACGACATGGCCGTGCAAGACCTGCTGTCCCAGGATGAAATCGACGCGCTGCTGCATGGCGTGGACGATGGTCTGGTACAGACCGAAAGCGTTATCGAACCGGGCAGCGTCAAAAGTTATGACCTGACCAGCCAGGACCGCATCGTCCGTGGACGAATGCCGACCCTGGAAATGATCAACGAGCGTTTCGCCCGTTACACCCGTATCAGCATGTTCAACCTGTTGCGCCGTTCGGCGGACGTGGCGGTGGGCGGCGTGCAGGTGATGAAGTTCGGCGAGTACGTGCACTCGCTGTACGTGCCCACCAGCCTGAACCTGGTCAAGATCAAGCCCCTGCGTGGCACGGCGCTGTTCATCCTCGACGCCAAGCTGGTGTTCAAGCTGGTGGACAACTTCTTTGGCGGCGACGGCCGCCACGCGAAGATCGAAGGCCGCGAATTCACGCCCACCGAGCTGCGCGTGGTGCGGATTGTGTTGGACCAGGCGTTCATCGACCTCAAGGAAGCCTGGCAGGCGATCATGGAAGTCAATTTCGAGTACATCAACTCGGAAGTGAACCCGGCCATGGCCAACATCGTCGGCCCGAGCGAAGCGATCGTGGTATCGACGTTCCATATCGAACTGGACGGTGGCGGCGGCGACCTGCATGTGACGATGCCGTACTCGATGATCGAGCCGGTGCGGGAAATGCTCGATGCCGGTTTCCAGTCCGATCTGGACGACCAGGACGAGCGCTGGGTGAATGCCCTCAAGCAGGACGTGCTGGATGTGCAGGTGCCACTCAGTGCCACCGTCGCCCGCCGTCAGCTCAAGCTGCGCGACATCCTGCACATGCAGCCAGGTGACGTGATCCCGGTGGAGCTCAACGAGCACCTGGTCATGCGGGCCAATGGCGTGCCCTCGTTCAAGGTCAAGCTCGGCTCGCACAAAGGCAACCTGGCGCTGCAGGTGGTCGAGCCGGTGGAACGTCGCTGATCATTCGCCGTCCGCTTCAGAATGTGCTGTGTAAACGAATTGCTGTGTCAACGAATATTGCTCGCCGAGGACAACCATGGCTGATGAAAACGAAATGAACTCCACAGACGACCAGGCACTGGCCGACGAGTGGGCTGCGGCCCTGGGCGAGGCGGGAGAGGGCAACCAAGCCGACATCGACGCGCTGCTCGCGGCTGACGCGGGCCACGCCCAGTCTTCGGCCAATCGTTTGGCGATGGAAGAGTTCGGCAGCATGCCCAAGCAGACCGGTCCGGTGTCGCTGGATGGCCCGAACCTGGACGTGATTCTCGATATCCCGGTGTCCATCTCCATGGAGGTGGGCAGCACCGACATCAACATTCGCAATCTGCTGCAACTGAACCAGGGTTCGGTGATCGAGCTGGACCGCCTGGCCGGCGAACCGTTGGACGTACTGGTCAACGGCACGCTGATCGCTCACGGTGAGGTGGTGGTGGTGAACGAGAAGTTCGGCATCCGCCTGACCGACGTGATCAGCCCGAGCGAACGCATCAAGAAGCTGCGCTAAGTGGGCGCGTTCTCGATGAAGTGGCTCAGGAGCTCGCTCGCCGCCTCGGTGTGGCTGACGTCATGGGCGGTGATGGCTGCGGATGCCGGCTCGTCGACCGCTGCCACTGCCGCACCGAATACCTCCCCGACGGTGGTCCCGCCGGTCAGTGCCCTTAGCAGTGGCATCGGCGGCCAGTTGCTGCAGCTCGTGTTGGGTCTCGGGCTGGTGGTAGCGCTGATCTTCGGTCTCGCCTGGCTGTTGCGGCGAGTTCAAGCGGCAGGCCCGGCGGGCAATCAGGTCATCGAACTGGTGGGCTCGCGGGCATTGGGGCCGCGCGATCGCCTGGTACTGGTCCAGGTCGGCAATGAGCAGGTGCTGCTGGGGGTTTCGCCCGGCAGCATCACCGCCTTGCATGTCATGAACGAGCCGGTGCAGGTGCCCGAGACGCAGCACGCCACGCCGGAGTTCGCCAGGCGGCTGATGGACGCCTTGGGCAAACCGGGTCAAAAGGATAAGAACTGATGCGCATTGTGTTGACGCTGCTGTTGCTGCTGGCAGCGCCTTTGGCGATCGCCGCCGACCCGCTGTCGATTCCGGCGATCACCCTGGGCACCGGCGCCAATGGTCAGCAGGAATATTCGGTCAGCCTGCAAATCCTGTTGATCATGACGGCGCTGAGCTTCATTCCAGCGTTCGTCATGCTCATGACCAGCTTCACCCGGATCATCATCGTGTTCTCGATCCTGCGTCAGGCGCTGGGGTTGCAGCAGACCCCATCGAACCAGATTCTCACGGGCATGGCGCTGTTTCTGACGCTGTTCATCATGGCTCCTGTGTTCGACCGGGTGAACACCGATGCCCTGCAGCCGTATCTGGCTGAAAAGCTGACGGCTCAGGACGCGGTGGCCAAGGCCGAGGTGCCTATCAAGGACTTCATGTTGGCGCAGACCCGCTCCAGTGACCTGGAACTCTTCATGCGCTTGTCCAAGCGCACCGACATCCCGACGCCGGACGCTGCGCCGTTGACGATCATCGTGCCGGCCTTCGTGACCTCGGAGCTGAAGACCGCTTTCCAGATTGGCTTCATGATCTTCATTCCGTTTCTGATCATCGACCTGGTCGTCGCCAGCGTATTGATGGCCATGGGGATGATGATGCTGTCGCCGCTGATCATTTCCCTGCCGTTCAAAATCATGCTGTTCGTGCTGGTGGACGGCTGGGCGCTGATCATTGGTACGCTGGCCGGTAGCTTCGGTGGTGTATGAACCTGTTTGACGTGGAGTGCACGGCATGACCCCGGAAGTCGCTGTAGATCTGTTTCGCGAAGCCTTGTGGCTGACCACTACTATGGTGGCGATCCTCGTGGTACCCAGCCTGATCGTCGGCCTGCTGGTCTCGATGTTCCAGGCGGCCACCCAGATCAACGAGCAAACCCTCAGCTTCCTGCCGCGCCTGCTGGTGATGCTGGTCACCCTGATTGCCGTCGGTCCGTGGCTGGTGCGCACCTTCATGGATTACATCGTCACGCTGTACACCAGCATTCCCCAAGTCATCGGCTGAGTCGGCAATGGAACCTGTTCTGGCGCTGACCGACACGCAGATCAGCACCTGGGTGGCCGCTTTCATGCTGCCGCTGTTTCGCATCGCCGCTGTCCTGATGACCATGCCCGTGTTCGGCACGTCCCTGGTCTCCACCCGGGTGCGACTGTACCTGGCGCTTGCGATCACGGTGGTGGTCGCGCCAAGCCTGCCGCCCATGCCCGAAGTGCACGCACTGGATATCAGCGCGCTGTTGCTGATCGCCGAGCAGATCATCATCGGGGTGGCGTTGGGGCTGTCGCTGCAACTGTTTTTTCAGGCGTTCGTCGTCGCCGGGCAAATCATCGCCATCCAGATGGGGATGGGCTTCGCCTCGATGGTCGACCCGGTGAACGGCGTGACGGTGGCGGTCATCGGGCAGTTCTTCACCATGCTCGTCACCCTGCTATTTCTAGCGATGAACGGTCATTTGGTGGTGTTCGAAGTGCTGATCGAAAGCTTCACCACCTTGCCGGTGGGGCAGGGGCTGGTCACGGCGAATTTCTGGGAATTGGTGCTGCGCCTCGGCTGGGTGCTTGGGGCTGCGCTGATCCTGGTGCTGCCGGCCATCACCGCGTTGCTGGTGGTCAACATCGCCATGGGCGTCATGACCCGAGCGGCACCCCAGTTGAATATTTTTTCCATCGGGTTTCCACTGACCCTGGTGCTGGGCATGGGAATCCTGTGGATCACCCTCGGCGACATTCTCAATCAGTATCAATCGCTGGCGGTCGACGCCTTGCAGTTGCTCAAGGACATGGTCAAGGCGCGCTGACATGGCTGAAAGCGAGAGCGGTCAGGACAAGACAGAAGACCCCACGGACAAGCGCAAGCGCGAGGCTCGGGAGAAGGGTGAGATTGCCCGTTCCAAGGAGCTGAATACGGTCGTGGTGATGATCGTCGGCGCCGCCGGTCTGCTGGCGTTCGGCGGTTCCATGGCCGAGATGATGATGCAGTTGATGCGCGACAATTTCATCATCTCCCGCGAGGCGTTGCTCGATGAGCGCAGCATGGGGCTGATGCTCATGGCGTCGGGCAAGGCCGCATTGTTGTCGGCCACACCGCTGCTGGTGGCGCTGACCATCGCCGCACTGATCGGCCCGATCTCATTGGGGGGCTGGTTGTTCGCCGCAGGCTCGCTGGCCCCCAAGTTCAGCCGGCTCAATCCGTTGGCCGGTCTCAAGCGCATGGTGTCGCCCAAATCACTGATCGAACTGCTCAAGTCCCTTGCCAAGTTCGTCATCGTCCTGATTGTGGCGGTCGTGGTGCTGGTCAAGGACCAGAAGGATCTGGTCGCTATCGCCCACGAACCGATGGAAATGGCGATGGCTCACAGCCTGCAGTTGGTGGGCTGGAGCACCTTGTGGATGGCCTTTGGGCTGTTGATCATTGCCGCCGTGGACGTGCCGGTGCAGCTGTGGGAAGCGCACAAGAAACTGCTGATGACCAAGCAGGAGGTGCGCGACGAGCACAAGGACAACGAGGGGCGCCCGGAAGTCAAACAACGTATCCGCCAGTTGCAGCGTGAAATGTCTCAGCGGCGAATGATGTCGGCGGTCCCCCAGGCCGATGTGGTCATCACCAACCCGACTCACTATGCCGTCGCGCTCAAGTACGACCCGGACAAAGGTGGGGCGCCGGTGTTGCTGGCCAAGGGTACGGACTTCGTAGCCCTGAAGATTCGGGAAATCGCCACGCAACACGAGATTCAGTTGCTGGAATCGCCGGCGTTGGCGCGATCGATTTACTACAGCACCGAACTGGAGAGCGAGATTCCCGCGGGGCTCTATCTGGCGGTGGCGCAGGTGCTGGCGTATGTCTATCAGATCCGTCAGTACCGTGCCGGGAGGGGCAAGCGGCCGGATCCGCTGAAAGACAACCTGCCGATTCCGCCGGATTTGCAGCGGGATTCGTAGGCGGGAATCGCGACATGGATGCCCTGGCGGGCCTCGTCGCGGGCAAGCGCGCTCCTACATCTGTTGCACCGTGCCGCATGCTGATAGACCGAGTGCGTAGCCTTTTTTTGATCGACGCAAAATCGGAGTCAAGCACCAAGGCGACCGACGCGGTTCATCAGGCCATGACGCATTGCAAAAAATGTAGGAGCGCGCTTGCCGCGACGAGGCCCCCCCAGGGCATCCCACAGTTTTTGCAACGTGCCATGGCCTGATGGACAAAAAAGGTTCCGCACTCGGTCTGTCTGAATGCAACACGTTTCAACAGAGGTAGGAGCGCGCTTGCCCGCGACGAGGCCCGCCAGGGCATCCCACTAAGAATCAAAAGCCAAATGATGTCGACCACGACACGTTCTTCAGTGATGGCACTCTGATATTTTTAAGTCTGTCCACAAGTTGGACAGGTTTTTGCAATACCTGCGTTACAGCGCCTCTGGCGTCAAAAGTTTGATTTAACGCGCAGGTACAGAATCGGTGGATCGCTCTCAATTAATCACTAACGCCCGCTCCGGGCTGGTCGGCCTGGGTCGCGGCCAGTTGGGCGTGCCGTTGCTGTTGCTGGTCATGCTGGCAATGATGATGTTGCCGATGCCACCGTTCCTGCTGGACGTGTTTTTCACCTTCAACATCGCGCTGTCCATCGTCGTGCTGCTGGTCTGCGTGTACGCCTTGCGGCCATTGGATTTCTCGGTATTCCCGACCATTCTGCTGGTGGCAACGCTGCTGCGTCTGGCATTGAACGTCGCGTCCACGCGGGTGGTCATGCTGCACGGCCAGGATGGCCACGCCGCTGCGGGTAAAGTGATCCAGGCGTTCGGTGAAGTGGTGATCGGCGGTAACTATGTGGTCGGTATCGTGGTGTTCGCGATCCTGATGATCATCAACTTCGTGGTGGTGACCAAAGGTGCCGGCCGTATTTCCGAGGTGAGCGCGCGTTTCACCCTCGATGCGATGCCCGGCAAGCAGATGGCGATCGACGCGGACCTCAACGCGGGCCTGATCGACCAGCCCGAAGCCAAGCGCCGTCGTCTGGAAGTGGCGCAGGAAGCTGAGTTCTACGGTTCCATGGACGGTGCCAGCAAGTTCGTACGCGGTGACGCCATCGCTGGCCTCCTGATCCTGTTCATCAACCTCATCGGCGGCATGCTGGTGGGGATCCTGCAACACAACATGACCTTTGCCGACGCCGGCAAGGTCTACGCCCTGCTGACCATCGGTGACGGTTTGGTGGCGCAGTTGCCTTCGCTGTTGCTCTCCACCGCGGCAGCCATCATGGTCACTCGGGCATCCGGCTCCGAGGAGATGGGCAAGCTGGTCAGTCGCCAGATGTTCACCTCGCACAAAGCGCTGGCGGTGTCGGCGGCCATCATGGTGATCATGGGCCTGGTGCCGGGCATGCCGCACTTCTCTTTCATCAGCCTCGGTCTGTTGGCAGCTGGCGGCGCCTATCTGCTGTGGAAGAAACAGAACCAGACGAAGCTGGCAGCGATTCAAGAGCTCAAGCGTCAACAGGACTTGCTCCCATCGCCGACCCGCGCGCAGGAATCCAAGGAACTGGGCTGGGACGACGTCACCCCGATCGACATGATCGGTCTGGAAGTGGGCTACCGACTGATTCCATTGGTGGATCGCAACCAGGGTGGTCAACTGCTGGCGCGGATCAAAGGCGTGCGCAAGAAGCTCTCGCAGGAATTGGGCTTCCTCATGCCCACCGTGCACATCCGCGACAACCTGGACCTGGCGCCCAGCGCCTACCGTTTGACGTTGATGGGCGTGACCCTCGCCGAAGCCGAGATCTACCCCGACCGTGAACTGGCGATCAACCCCGGCCAAGTCTTTGGCAGCCTCAACGGCATCACTGCCAAAGACCCGGCGTTCGGTCTGGAAGCGGTCTGGATCGAAATCAGCCAACGTGCCCAGGCTCAATCGCTCGGGTACACCGTGGTCGATGCCAGTACCGTAGTGGCAACGCACTTGAACCAGATTCTCTACAAACACTCTCATGAGCTGATCGGCCATGAGGAAGTCCAGCAACTGATGACGTTGCTGGCCAAGAGTTCGCCCAAACTGGCTGAAGAGCTGGTGCCAGGCGTGCTGTCATTGTCGGCCCTGCTCAAGGTGTTGCAAGCGCTGTTGGCCGAACAGGTGCCGGTACGCGACATTCGCAGTATCGCCGAGGCCATCGCCAACAATGCGGCCCGGAGTCAAGATACCGCCGCATTGGTGGCCGCTGTACGGGTCGGATTGTCCCGCGCCATCGTCCAAAGCATTGTCGGCATTGAGCCGGAGCTGCCTGTTATCACGCTTGAGCCAAGGTTGGAACAGATATTGCTCAATAGTCTGCAGAAGGCTGGACAGGGTCAGGAAGAAGGCGTTCTGCTCGAACCGAGCATGGCTGAGAAGCTTCAGCGCTCGTTGATCGAAGCAGCGCAGCGTCAGGAGATGCAGGGTCAGCCGGTTATTTTGTTGGTCGCAGGTCCGGTTCGCGCCATGTTGTCCCGCTTTGGACGCCTGGCCGTACCGAACATGCATGTGTTGGCTTATCAGGAAATTCCTGACAACAAGCAAGTTACCATCGTAGCGACTGTCGGGCCTAACGGCTGAGGTAGTGAGTCATGCAAGTTAAGCGTTTTTTCGCCGCCGATATGCGACAAGCCATGAAACTGGTTCGCGATGAGCTGGGCGCTGAAGCCGCCATCATCGGCAACCGGCGGATCGCCGGCGGTGTGGAACTGACAGCCGCGCTGGACTACAAACTGTCGGCGCTGGCGCCGCGCGTGCCCAACGTCGAGCTCGAGGACGAACTGCGCAAGACTCAGTCGCGCATCGTCACCGCCCAGGCCGAATTGACCAGCCGCAGCGACCTGGACGCCGTGGCCAACCGGCAGTTGTTCACCGGGCTTGCCATGGACGACAGCAAACAGATCGAACCGACCCTGGACGAACCGTTCCGCCCCTCCATCCACGCCGCCATCGCGGCGGATCGAGCCGAGCGCACCGAGCGTCAGTCCGCCGCCGAGCCAGGCATCAGCCAGCGGGCCTACGAGTCGATGCGTTCCGAATTGAACGGGCTGCGCGAGTTGCTGGAAGTGCAGCTTGGCTCGCTGGCCTGGAACCAGTTGCAGGGCAGCCGTCCGCAGCAGGCCAATCTGTGGCGCCGTCTGCAACGGGTAGGGCTGTCCGGTCCGCTGTCCCGGGACCTGCTGAACATGGTGCCGGACCTCGACGATCAACCCCACGCCTGGCGCATGCTGTTGGCGCACCTGGCGCGGATGATCGTCACGCCGGATGTCGAGCCGCTGGAAGAGGGTGGGGTGATTGCCATGGTCGGTCCGGCCGGAATGGGCAAGACCACCACTTTAGCCAAACTCGCCGCCCGTTATGTGTTGAAATACGGCGCGCAAAATATCGCGCTGGTGAGCATGGACAGCTTCCGCATCGGGGCTCAGGAACAGCTCAAGACGCTGGGCCGCATCCTCAATGTGCCGGTGACCCACGTCGACCCGGGGCAATCGCTGGCTCAGGCACTGGAACCGCTGCTGCGCAAGCGCGTGGTGCTGATTGACACCGCCGGCCTGCAAGCCAGCGACCCGGCACTGCGCCTGCAATTGGAGAGCCTGGCCGGGCGTGGCATCAGGGCACGCAATTACCTGGTGCTGGCGACGACCAGCCAGAAGCAAGTGCTGACGGCGGCCTATCACAGTTACAAGCGTTGCGGCCTGGCCGGGTGCATCCTGACCAAGCTGGACGAGAGCGCCAGCCTGGGCGAAGTGCTGAGCCTGGCGGTGACACACGAATTGCCCGTGGCCTATCTGACCGATGGCCCACGGATCCCCGATGATCTGCATTTGCCGCGTCGACACCAGTTGGTAAGCCGTGCCGTCAGCGTGCAGATGCAGGAGGAGCCTAGCGAGGAAGCGATGGCGGATATGTTTGCGGATCTTTATCACAGCACCGGCAAGCGCGCGGGCTAGGTTAAGGAAAATGACATTGGAAAATACCTGCATCGATGGTCTGCCAGGCATTGTTCACTCAGTGGACGTGCAGCCCGAAATGTGGCTTGGGTCTAAGCAAGACAAGGTAAAGAATTAACTATGGGCAGCATGCATCCCGTTCAGGTTATCGCGGTGACCGGTGGCAAAGGTGGCGTAGGCAAGACCAATGTGTCAGTGAACCTCTCGCTGGCCCTGGCCGAGCTGGGACGTCGCGTCATGTTGCTGGACGCCGATCTGGGTCTGGCCAATGTCGACGTCTTGCTGGGTCTGACCCCCAAACGTACCCTGGCCGACGTCATCGAAGGGCGCTGCGAACTGCGCGATGTCCTGCTGCAGGGGCCGGGGGGCGTGCGCATCGTGCCCGCAGCCTCCGGCACTCAGACGATGGTGCAGTTGAGCCCGGCGCAGCATGCCGGCCTGATCCAGGCCTTCAGCGAAATCGGTGACAACCTGGACGTGCTGGTGATCGACACCGCCGCCGGGATCGGCGAGTCGGTGGTGAGTTTCGTACGCGCGGCACAGGAAGTGCTGCTGGTGGTGTGCGACGAACCGACCTCGATCACCGACGCCTACGCGCTGATCAAATTGCTTAACCGTGACTACGGCATGAACCGCTTCCGTGTCCTGGCCAACATGGCACAGAGCCCGCAGGAAGGGCGCAACCTGTTCGCCAAGTTGACCAAGGTCACCGATCGCTTCCTGGACGTCGCCCTGCAATACGTGGGTGCGGTGCCGTACGACGAGTGCGTGCGCAAGGCGGTGCAGAAGCAGCGCGCGGTGTACGAAGCCTTCCCGCGTTCCAAATGTGCGCTGGCGTTCAAGGCCATCGCGCAGAAGGTCGATACCTGGCCGCTGCCGGCGAACCCGCGGGGTCACCTTGAATTTTTCGTTGAGCGCCTGGTTCATCAGACCAGTGCAGGGCCTGTGTCATGACCGCAAGTGGCTATCGCATGTACAGCAAATCATCCAAGGACTCCCAATACGAGCTGATCGAGCGCTATGCCCCTCTGGTCAAGCGCATCGCCTACCACCTGCTGGCGCGGTTGCCAGCGAGCGTCCAGGTCGAGGACCTGATTCAGGCGGGCATGATCGGGTTGCTCGAAGTCTCGACCAAATACGACTCCTCGAAAGGGGCCAGCTTCGAGACCTACGCGGGTATTCGTATCCGCGGGGCCATGCTGGACGAAGTCCGCAAAGGGGACTGGGCGCCGCGTTCGGTTCACCGCAACACGCGCATGGTCAGTGATGCGATCCGCGCGATTGAAGCGAAAACCGGCCGCGACGCTAAAGATCATGAGGTTGCTGCCGAACTTCAATTGAGTCTCGATGATTATTACGGGATTTTGAACGATACCTTGGGCAGTCGCCTGTTCAGCTTTGACGATCTGTTGCAGGACGGCGAACATGAGGGGCTGCATGAGGATGGCGCGAGCCAGTCGCTGGAGCCCTCGCGGGATCTGGAAGACGAGCGTTTCCAGAGCGCGCTGGCCGATGCCATTGCCAACCTGCCCGAGCGTGAACGGCTGGTGCTGGCGCTGTATTACGATGAAGAGCTGAACCTCAAGGAAATCGGTGAGGTCCTGGGGGTCAGCGAATCCCGTGTCAGCCAGTTGCACAGCCAGTGCGCCGCGCGTCTGCGCGGGCGGCTGGGTGAATGGCGGGCACGCTGATGGATTGACGCAACGCCTGTTCGAGGGCGTTGTGTGTTGCTTGTAAGACCGGCTGTGCAAGATGTGATGTGGGAAGCAAAAGAGACAAGGCAGGAGCCGGTCGGATCAGGTCTTCGGGACTCTTATCCGCTGCGCTCGTACCTTTCGATTCCAAAGCCCTCTCGTTGTCGTGTCGCCGGTGGTTTGTCGTACCGGTATTGATTGAACGCGCACCCGGGAGCTGGGTGCGTTAAAGACTGCTTGGAGGTCGAATTGGACAAGAACATGAAAATCCTCATCGTTGATGACTTCTCAACGATGCGGCGGATCATAAAAAACCTGTTGCGTGACCTTGGGTTCACCAACACGGCCGAAGCAGATGACGGTACCACCGCATTGCCCATGCTGCAGAGCGGGGCTTTCGATTTTCTGGTGACGGACTGGAACATGCCGGGCATGACCGGTATCGAGCTGCTGCGTCAGGTGCGTGCCGACGAGCGTCTGCGTCACCTGCCTGTGCTGATGGTGACCGCCGAAGCCAAGCGCGAACAGATCATCGAGGCCGCGCAGGCCGGCGTGAACGGCTATGTCGTCAAGCCGTTCACGGCCCAGGTGCTCAAAGAAAAAATCGACAAGATATTCGAGCGCGTCAATAGCTGATGTTCGCTGCGAGGGCGCTATGGATCCTAAAGATTCATCAATGGGTGACTTCGAGTCGACCCTGAAGAAACATGCACAAGAGCTGGTGACCAGCCTTGAAAAAGGCCAGTTCGGCGAAGCCGTGCAACTTATCCATGAGCTTAACCAGACCCGTGATCGGGGCCTGTATCAGGAAGTGGGCAAGCTGACCCGTGAGCTGCACAGTGCGATCGTCAATTTCCAGATTGACCCGCACATGCCGCAAGCCGAAGAGGTGTCCCAGATCACGGACGCCACCGAACGCCTGTCGTACGTTGTCAGGCTGACGGAGAACGCGGCCAATAAAACCATGGATCTGGTGGAGCAGAGCACGCCCCTGATGAATGGCCTGAGCGCCGATGCCAAAACGCTGAGCGAGGATTGGGGACGCTTCATGCGTCGTGAGATCGGCGCCGAGGAGTTCAGGGATCTGGCCCGCCGCGTCGAAGGTTTCCTGGTGCGCAGCGAGAAGGAAACCCATGACGTCGCAACGCATCTGAACGACATTTTGTTGGCGCAGGATTTCCAGGACCTGACCGGTCAGGTCATCAAACGCGTGACCAAGTTGGTCACCGAAGTGGAGAGCAACTTGCTCAAGCTGGTGCTCATGGCCAGCCAGGTCGATCGCTTCGCTGGCATCCAGCACGACCAGGAAGCGTTCCGCCAGCAAAAAGAACAGGAAAAACTTCATTCCAAGGGTGAAGGTCCGCAGATTCATGCCGATAAACGTGAAGACGTCGTATCCGGCCAGGATGATGTAGACGATCTGCTATCCAGCCTCGGGTTCTGATGTTCGAGCACTCAGGTTCTATGTGAAAGTGGTTGTGGGTGTGGCGCGCGAAGGTTTCGACGAAAGCCACGCGCGTTGACCGACGATGAAGCCTCTGGATCGGTTTGACGGTTAATTTTAGGAGCACCCACCAATGAGCTTCGGCGCCGATGAAGAAATCCTTCAGGATTTTCTGGTAGAGGCCGGCGAGATTCTGGAGCAGTTGTCCGAACAACTGGTCGAGCTGGAAAGCCGACCCGACGATGCGGACCTGCTCAATGCAATTTTTCGCGGTTTTCACACTGTAAAAGGGGGCGCCGGCTTCCTCCAGCTCAACGAGCTGGTTGAATGCTGTCACATCGCCGAGAACGTGTTCGACATCCTGCGCAAAGGTGAGCGTCGGGTCGATTCGGAACTCATGGATGTCGTGCTCGAAGCCCTGGACACCGTCAACAGTATGTTCGGCCAAGTGCGCGAGCGTTCCGACATCACCCCGGCCACCCCTGAACTGCTTGCCGCGCTTTCCCGCCTGGCGGAGCCTGCCTCGGCTGACGAGGTCGCCGCAGCGCCTGAGCCGGAGCCCGAGCCGGTCGTGGAAGAAGAGGCCCCAGCCGCCTCGGACGACATCACCGATCAAGAGTTCGAGCAGTTGCTGGACTCGCTGAATGCCGTCAAAGCCGAAGCCGCTGGCGTTCAGGCGCCCGCACCGGCGGCGGCCTCCGCGCCGAGCGACGCAGCGGCCAGTGATGAAATCACCGACGCCGAATTCGAATCGTTGCTCGACCAGTTGCACGGCAAGGGTCAGTTCGCGGTCGATGCTGTCGTTCCCCCCGCGGCATCCGCGGTCGCGAGCGAACCCGCCAGCGACGAAATCACCGACGACGAATTCGAAGCCCTGCTGGACCAGTTGCATGGCAAGGGTGCGTTCTCGCCGGATGCTGCGGGAGCTGCGGTGACCGCTGCACCTGCCGCGACAGAGGGGAGCGCAGCCCCCTCGGACGAAATCACCGATCACGAATTCGAAGCCTTGCTCGATCAGTTGCACGGCAAAGGCACCTTCTCGCCAGACGTGGCCGCCAGTGCTTCCGTCGCCGCGCCCGCCAAAAAAGCCGAGCCGGTGAAAGCCGAGCCTCCTAAAGCGGAGCCGCCCAAAGCCGAAGCGGCGAAACCGGCTGCCGCACCGGCCAAGGCAGCGCCTGCGCCTGCCAAAGCGGCGGCTCCGGCCGCTGCTGCGCCAGCCCGAGCGGCTGCCCCCGCAGCCGACAAGGCGCCGACCGAAGCGGAAACCACCGTGCGTGTCGATACGGCACGGCTGGACGAAATCATGAACATGGTCGGCGAACTGGTACTGGTGCGTAACCGCTTGGTCCGCCTGGGTCTCAACAGCGGCGACGAAGCCATGTCAAAGGCCGTGTCCAACTTGGACGTGGTGACTGCCGACTTGCAGACCGCGGTCATGAAGACCCGCATGCAGCCGATCAAGAAGGTTTTCGGGCGCTTCCCGCGGTTGGTTCGCGATCTGGCGCGTCAGTTGAAGAAAGAAATCAACCTTGAGCTGGTCGGCGAAGAAACCGATCTCGACAAAAACCTGGTCGAGGCGCTGGCCGATCCGCTGGTCCACTTGGTGCGTAACGCGGTGGACCACGGTATCGAATCGCCGGAAGAGCGCGAGGCCGCCGGCAAGGCACGCGGCGGTCGAGTGGTGCTGTCGGCGGAACAGGAGGGCGACCACATCCTCTTGTCGATCTCCGACGATGGCAAGGGCATGGACCCCGCCGTGCTGCGTGCGATCGCGGTCAAGCGGGGCGTCATGGACAAGGATGCGGCGGACCGCCTGAGCGATACCGATTGCTACAACCTGATCTTCGCGCCGGGCTTCTCGACCAAGACCGAGATCTCCGACGTGTCCGGCCGAGGTGTGGGCATGGACGTGGTGAAGACCAAGATTGCCCAGCTCAACGGCACGATCAACATCTACTCCACCAAGGGCCAAGGCTCGAAGATCGTCATCAAGGTGCCGCTGACGCTGGCGATCATGCCGACGCTGATGGTCATGCTGGGCAACCAGGCGTTTGCCTTCCCGCTGGTCAACGTCAACGAAATCTTCCACCTGGACCTGTCCACCACCAACGTGGTCGACGGTCAGGAAGTGGTGATCGTACGCGACAAGGCGCTGCCCCTGTTCTACCTCAAACGGTGGCTGGTCAGCGACGCCGCCCATGAAGAGCAGCGCGAAGGGCACGTCGTGATCCTGTCGGTCGGCACGCAGCGCATCGGCTTCGTCGTCGATCAGTTGGTGGGTCAGGAAGAAGTGGTCATCAAACCGCTGGGCAAGATGCTGCAAGGCACGCCTGGCATGTCGGGCGCCACTATCACGGGGGACGGGCGCATTGCACTGATCCTTGACGTACCGAGCATGCTCAAGCGCTACGCTGCACGGCGTATCTGACGGAGGCTCCATCCTCCCTGTTCCTGAGCTTGCTCGTGAACAGGGGGGCGGGGTTACTGACGCTGGTTTTGCCCGTTGTGGGAATGTGCGCTCACCCAAGCGCTGCTCGTCACCGACCCAGGGTGGCGGTGAAGCCGAGCTCACTCCCGCGTAAGTTCCACGCACCTCGAGGCGTGAACTTGTCGAGTGATTAATGGAAAGCGGCGAGCCGTTCTGGCCGGTTTTCCGAATGGAGTGTTTATGGCAGTCAAGGTTCTGGTGGTAGACGATTCCGGGTTCTTTCGCCGGCGCGTCTCGGAAATTCTTTCCTCTGACACAACGATTCAAGTGGTCGGTACCGCCACCAACGGCAAAGAAGCGATCGAACAGGCGCTGGCCCTCAAGCCTGACGTGATCACCATGGACTACGAAATGCCGATGATGGATGGCATTACCGCGGTCCGCCACATCATGCAGCGCTGTCCGACACCGGTTCTGATGTTCTCTTCGCTGACCCACGAAGGCGCCCGGGTCACCCTGGATGCCCTGGACGCCGGTGCCGTCGATTACCTGCCCAAAAACTTCGAAGACATCTCGCGCAACCCGGAAAAGGTCAAGCAGATGCTGTGCGAAAAGGTGCACACCATTTCCCGCAGCAACCGCCGTTTCAGCAGCTTTGGCAGCGCACCGGTCGCACCATCCGCGGCACCGGCTGCCAGCTCGCCGCGCAGTTCTGCCCCGGCGCCGAGCCCTGCACGCCCTGCGCCTGCACCGGCGCGTGCAGCCGCTGCGCCCGCGCCCCACGTCGCTCCGTCTGCCGCGCCCAAGCGTAAGGCCTACAAGCTGGTCGCCATCGGCACCTCCACGGGTGGCCCCGTGGCGCTGCAGCGGGTGCTGACTCAACTGCCGGCCAACTTCCCGGCCCCCATCGTGTTGATTCAACACATGCCCGCGGCGTTCACCAAGGCGTTCGCCGAGCGTCTGGACAAGCTGTGCCGCATCAGCGTCAAGGAGGCCGAAGATGGCGATATTCTGCGCCCAGGCCTGGCGCTGCTGGCTCCGGGGGGCAAGCAGATGATGGTCGACGGCCGTGGTGCGGTGAAAATCCTTCCCGGTGATGAGCGCCTGAATTACAAGCCCTGTGTGGACATCACCTTTGGCTCGGCGGCCAAGGCCTATGCCGACAAGGTGTTGGCGGTGGTGCTGACCGGCATGGGAGCCGACGGACGTGAGGGGGCTCGCATGCTCAAACAGGGCGGCAGCCACGTGTGGGCGCAGGACGAAGCCAGCTGTGTGATCTACGGCATGCCGATGGCCATCGTCAAAGCCAACCTGGCTGATGCGGTTTACAGCCTGGACGACATCGGGCGTCATTTGGTCGAGGCGTGCCTGTAATGGATGTCTTGACGCTCATCGGGATCATTCTTGCGTTCGTCGCCATCATTGGCGGCAACTTCCTCGAAGGCGGCCATCTGGGCGCGCTGATCAACGGGCCGGCCGCGCTGATCGTGATAGGCGGCACCATCGCCGCCTGCCTGCTGCAAACGCCGATGAGTGCGTTCAAGCGGGCGATCCAGATCTTCATCTGGATTCTCTTTCCGCCGCGGGTCGACCTGGCCGGTGGGATCGACCGCGTGGTGTCCTGGAGCCTGACCGCCCGCAAGGAGGGCCTGCTGGGGCTTGAAACGGTGGCCGACTCCGAACCCGACGCGTATTCGCGCAAGGGCCTCCAATTACTGGTCGACGGTGTCGAGCCGGAGGCCATCCGCAGCATTCTGGAAGTGGATTTCCTGACCCAGGAAAGCCGCGACATCCAGGCCGCCAAAGTGTTCGAAAGCATGGGCGGCTATGCCCCGACCATCGGCATCATCGGTGCGGTCATGGGCCTGATTCACGTCATGGGCAACCTGGCCGATCCCAACCAGTTGGGCAGCGGCATCGCAGTGGCCTTCGTCGCCACGATCTATGGCGTGGCATCGGCAAACCTGATCCTGTTGCCAGTGGCCAACAAACTCAAAGCCGTGGCCCTGCGCCAATCTCGCTATCGCGAGATGCTGCTGGAAGGGCTGTTGTCGATTGCCGAGGGTGAAAACCCGCGCTCGATCGAGCTGAAGCTGCAAGGCTTCATGGAGTGATGGACTGATGGCCCGTCGACGTCGTCACCACGAAGAGCACGAAAACCACGAACGCTGGCTGGTGTCCTACGCGGATTTCATCACCTTGCTGTTCGCGTTCTTCGTGGTGATGTATTCCATTTCGTCGCTCAACGAAGGCAAGTACAAGGTCCTCTCCGAGGCGCTGGTGGGTGTCTTCAATGAGGCCGAGCGTAGCGTTCGGCCGATTCCCATCGGTGAGCAGAAACCCCAGACCGTGCGCCCTGCCGACCCACTGGTCCAGGACAGCGAACAGACCGATGCGGCGTTGGGGCAGGGCGCCGACGACCCGCTCAAATCCATTGCCGACGACGTCAATGCCGCTTTTGGCGACCTCATCGCCTCCAACCAAATGACGGTGCGCGGCAACGAGCTGTGGATCGAAATCGAGTTGAACTCCAGCCTGTTGTTCGGCAGTGGCGATGCGATGCCCAGTAACCAGGCGTTCGATCTGATCGACAAAGTGGCGAAGATCATCAAACCGTTCGACAACCCGATTCACGTCGAAGGCTTCACCGACGATCAGCCCATCAGCTCGGCGCAGTACCCCAGCAACTGGGAACTGTCATCGGCCCGTGCTTCGAGCATCGTACGCATGCTGGCCATGGATGGGATCAATCCCGCGCGCATGGCGTCGGTGGGGTATGGTCAGTTCCAGCCCCTGACCTCCAATGCCACGGCGGATGGCCGGGCTCGCAACCGAAGGGTGGTGCTGGTGATTTCCCGTAACCTGGACGTGCGCCGCAGCCTGACCGGTTCCGGCACCGCAGCCAATGCGAAACCCGATGCGGCTTTGCGTCGGGCTGGCACACAAACTGCACCGGCTCCAGCCAAACCGCCGCAAGGCGTCAAATCTTCGTCATCTGCCCCATAACGGTTCCGATCATGTCCGTGGGCTGATCGGTTGGAAACGAATACATGAGAGTCTGGGCAGTCGCCAATCAGAAAGGTGGGGTCGGCAAGACCACCACCTCGATCGCTTTAGCCGGGTTGCTGGCCGAGGCGGGCAAGCGCGTGGTCGTCGTCGATCTGGACCCTCACGGCTCGATGACCAGTTATTTCGGACACGACCCGGACGCCCTGGAGCACAGCTGTTTCGACCTGTTCCTGCACAAGGGCGTGGTGCCCGAGGGTTTGCCCGGTCAACTGCTGCTTCCGACCAGCGATCAGCGCATATCCCTGCTACCGTCGAGCACCGCACTGGCGACGCTGGAGCGCCAGACGCCGGGCCAGAGCGGTCTGGGCCTGGTGATCGCCAAAAGCCTCGCGCAACTGTGGCAGGATTTCGATTACGCGATCATCGACAGTCCGCCGCTTCTGGGCGTGTTGATGGTCAACGCGCTGGCCGCCAGCCAGCAGCTGGCGATTCCGGTGCAGACCGAGTTCTTGGCGGTCAAGGGGCTGGAACGCATGGTCAACACCCTGACGATGATCAATCGTTCACGCAAAGTGCCCTTGCCTTACACCATCGTGCCGACTCTGTTCGATCGCCGTACCCAGGCCTCGATGGGCACCCTGAAGCTGTTGCGCGACAGCTTTCCCGAGCATGTCTGGAAGGCGTACGTTCCGGTCGACACGCGGCTGCGTGACGCCAGCCGCGCCGGGGTGACCCCGTCGCAATTCGACGGCAAGAGCCGCGGGGTGCTGGCGTACCGCGCCTTGCTCAAGCACCTGCTCACTGAACAGCTCGTCGGGCAGGTGGCCTGACATGGCCGTCGATCGTTTATTCGTGCGCCGCGTGTCGGCGTACTCAAGTCGGCCCGTTATCCGGCCGATACCTGAGGCAGGCGGTCATCGCATCACTTTATTTCGGGCTCCTGTATGAACAACCGCCCTCTGGACATTGCATCACGGCCACAAACGGCGCTGCAGAACTATCTGGACGCGCTGCTGCAGGACGCTACCGAAGAGCTGGAAGCGGCCACCGAGCTGGATGAGTTTCAAGCGGCCGTGCTCGAAGAGCAGGCCCATGACGCGCGCATGCGCTCGGCGGTCGCCGAAGCGGTGGCGGCAGCAGTGCCGGTCGTTCTGCCAGCACCGGTTTCGCTGGCTTTCACCCCCGAGCCGCATCGGGCGATGCCTCGTGACGTGCGGCCCGTTGCGCCGAGGCCGGTCGCCGAGCCGGCCGTGGCCCCGGTGCTGGAAAAGCCGGTCATCTTGCCGCCGGTGATCGCACCGCCAGTGGTTGCGCCGGTGATTGTCGAACCGGTCGCTGCCGAGCGGGTCGTTCCGGGGCAGGTATCCACCCTGATCGAGCCGGTCGTCGAGGTGCATCTGCCGTCGCAGCGCACCCCGACGCCACCGCCGAACTCGGACGAGCGCCCAGCCTGGGCCGCCGAGCCTTTCGAATGCCTGTTGTTCGACGTGGCAGGGCTGACGCTGGCCGTGCCTTTGGTGTGCCTGGGGTCGATTTACCCGCTGGCAGGCCAGGAACTGACACCGCTGTTCGGCCAGCCGGACTGGTTTCTGGGCATCCTGCCCAGCCAGGCGGGCAACCTGAAAGTGTTGGACACCGCGCGCTGGATCATGCCGGACCGCTATCGCGACGATTTCCGGCAGGGCCTGCAATACGTGATTTCGGTGCAGGGCTACGAGTGGGGGCTGGCGGTGCATCAGGTCAGCCGTTCCCTGCGCCTGGAGCCGGATGAAATCAAATGGCGGACCCAGCGCGGCCAGCGTCCGTGGCTCGCCGGGACGGTCATCGAGCACATGTGTGCGCTGCTGGACGTGTCCGAACTCGCAGAGCTGATCGCCAGCGGCGCGGTCAAGCAAATGCAACCGCGCAAATAGCTGAATCAACACGCATCATCTAATAAACACAGGACGGCGTAAGCGCGTCGTCCGCAGAGCAAGCACAACACGCAAGGGGTTAGGGGTATGAAGAAGTCGTCAGCACAGGGTTCCGAAGATCCGATCCTGCAATGGGTCACCTTCCGCCTGGACAACGAAACGTATGGCATCAACGTGATGCAGGTTCAGGAAGTGCTGCGCTACACCGAGATCGCGCCAGTGCCGGGAGCCCCGAGCTACGTCCTGGGCATCATCAACCTGCGCGGCAACGTGGTGACAGTGATCGACACCCGCCAGCGCTTTGGTCTGCCGCCGGTTGAAGTCAGCGACAACACGCGTATCGTGATCATCGAGGCCGACAAGCAAGTGGTCGGGATCCTGGTGGACAGCGTCGCGGAAGTGGTTTATCTGCGCCAGTCGGAAGTCGAAACCGCGCCAAACGTGGGCAACGACGAATCCGCCAAATTCATCCAGGGCGTGTGCAACAAAAACGGCGAACTGCTGATCCTCGTCGAGCTGGACAAGATGATGTCCGAGGAAGAGTGGTCCGAGCTGGAGAACATCTGATTGATTCTTGAGGTGGCTGTTCTTTTTCTGGCGGTCCTGTGGGTGGTGACCATCGCGCTGTTCATCGCCCACAGCAAACGCCAGCGCACCCTGGCCACGCAGCAGGTCGAAGCCGACTCGCTGCGCGACCAGCGCATTCGTGAACTGGCTCGGCGCCTGGAAAACTACCAGAGCGGTACGGTAAAAATGGGCGAGGACCTGCACGAACTGCAGGCTATCGTCGCGCCGCTGCCAGACAAGATCACTGCCCTGGAACAGCGTGACCCCTCGACCTTGTCCTTCGCCCAAGCGGCACGGCTGGTCAGCATGGGCGCCAGCGTCGACGAGCTGACCCAATCCTGCGGCCTGACCCAGGCTGAAGCGCAACTGATGAGCAAGCTGCACGGCAACGGTTGAAAACGGCTGCCGTCCTGGCAGGCCTGTCGGGCGTGAGGGGCCGTTGCAGGCCGCTCACGCCTTCCACCGACGGGTGGGCTGAAGGCGAATCAGAAATCGATGGTTCCGGAGAACTTCACCAGGCGAGGGTCGCCCTGGCTCAGGTAGCCGCCGTTGGCTGAAGCCCAGTAATCCTTGTTGGCGATGTTCTCCACATTCACCCGCAACGTCACGTCCTTCTGCGCCACCTTGAAGCCATACCGGGCGCCTGCGTCGAAGCGGTTCCAGGTCGGCAGGCTGAGGGTGTTGGTGGGGTTGGCATATTGGCCGCCGGTGCGCAGGAAGCGTGCATTGAGCGCGACACCCTGTAGCCCCGGCACTTCCCAGTCGACGCTGGCATTCATCAGGAAGGTCGGTACGCCCACGGCATGGTTGCCGTCGTTGGCACCGCCCGCGGTGTCCTCCAGTTTCGACTCCATGCGCGTGGCGCCCGCCAACAGGCGAAGGCCGTCCAGCGGTTCACCGAAGACACTGAACTCGATACCGCGGTTGACCTGCTTGCCTTCGCGCAGATACAGGTTGGTCGCCGAATCGACGAAGCCTTCGGTGGGTTTTTCGATCCTGAAGGCCGCGAGGTTGGCACCGAAGGTGCCCATGTCCAGCTTCAGCCCTGCCTCGTACTGCTTGGTCCGGCCTGGTGGGAACGTCTGTCCGATGTTCAGGACATTGCCGCTGGCGGTCGGCCCCTGGGCAAGCCCTTCAATGCGGTTGGCATACAGCGACAGGGTCTCGGTGGGTTTGTAGACGATGCCATACACCGGCGTGGTGATGCCGTCGTCGTACAGGGAGGTCCGCGCCCCGGAGTTGACGTTGTAGTTCTCCACCCGCAGTTGCTGGCGGCGCACGCCATAGGTCAGCAGGAGCGAATCGTCGAACAGACCGACAGTGTCCGACAGGGCGATGCTGCGGTTGCGGGTTTTGCCAGCCAGGTCGGGGTCGCCCAGATCGCCGCCCACCAATGTCACGGTGCTTGGCCGCGGGATCGACGGGGTGTTGTAGATATTGGTCGGCACACTGTTGTAGAAGACGTAGCCGTTCTCTTGCCGGGTCCAGATGCTCGCGGCGCCCAACGCCACCTGATGGCTGATGGGGCCGGTCTGAAACTTGCCGTTGAGGCCGGTCATGAACGTGCCGTTGTCTTCGTTGTGGATGGTGTCGGATGAGCTGATGGTGCCGTTGCCATTCGCGGCATTGGTCAGGGTGGGCGTGCCATAGGCGCCGGTTTCCCGGGTGTGCTTGCCGCCGCCAGCCAGGTAGGCCGTCCAGCTGTCGCTCAAGTCGTATTCGGCGCGGAACATGCCGAAGGTGTCTTCGGTTTCCTGGTGGCTCCAGTCCTGCCCGTAATTGTGATCGGCATCGGGCGCGTGAGGGATGCGCGTCAGCCCGGCACCGAGCCGTACGTTGTTGCGCAAATGGTTGATGCGCTCTTTCTGGTAGCCGAAATCGGTCGAAAGCCTGAAACGGTCACCCCGGTAGTCGAGCCCGGCGATGAACAGCTTCGAGCGTTGGTCCATGTCGTCGATGGCGGTCTCGCCCTCGCGCTGGCTGAGGTTCAGGCGTGCGCCAAAGCGGTTGTCTTCACCGAAGCGCTGGCCCAGGTCAAGGTGCTCGCCAACGCGGCCGTCGGTGCTGATGTCCTGGGTGTAGCGGCGCGTCGGAACGTCTTCGGCGCGCTTGGGTTGCAGGTTGACGTTGCCGCCTAGGCCGGTACCCGTGGGGCTGGCACCATTGAGGAAAGCGTTGGGGCCCTTGAACACCTCGACGCGTTCGACCGAATCCACCGAGATGATCTGGCGGGGTAGCACGCCGTAGAGCCCGTTGAACGAGATGTCATCGCCGTTGAGTGGCAGCCCGCGAATCACAAAGGCTTGCGACTGGTTGCCGAAGCCCCCGGACATGCGCACGGAAGGGTCGTTGAGCAGCACGTCGCCGACGTTCTCCGCGCCTTGGTCCTCGATCAACTTGGCGGTGTAACTGGTCAGGGTGAAGGGGACATCCATAGTGTCCTGGTTGCCCAGCAACCCCATCTGTCCGCCGCGCGCGACCTGTCCACCCGCAAACGCTTCGGGCAGGGCACTCTGCGGTTGTTTGAAAGCATCGGCACTGACGTCTGTGGCGCCGAGCTCGAGTGGCTCGGCTGACCAGGTGCTGACGCTGACCGAGCAGCACAGCGCCAGCAGAGTAGGGCGGGAGGGGAAGCGAATAGCCATGGAGGAAGTTCCTGTACGAGTCTCGATCCAGCTGCCAGACGCTTCCCTGCGGCACTGTGGTGTGGCGGAGTAGAATACAGAAACGTATTGCAAATTGTTATCATTAAGCCTCTATTTTTTTACGAAAATTTCACAACTGCTGCGACGGCCTCCTCGGTTGCTGTTGACCCTTGCCTGGCCCCCGTGGCGGCTTCGATACCCGCCACGGGGGCCAGCGGCGGCGCTTGGCCGCTGCCCCCCCCCCCCGGCAAGACACAATCAGACCTTCAGCACCAGCTTGCCGTGGTTTTCTCCGTTGAACAGCATCTGCAAGGTTTCCGGGAAGGTTTCCAGGCCCTCGACCACGTGCTCCTTGCTCTTGAGCTTGCCTTGGGCGAGCCAGCCCGCCATCTCCCTCCCTGCCTTGCCGAAATGCTCGGCATGGTCCATCACGACAAACCCTTCCATGCGCGCCCGGTTGACCAGCAACGACAAGTAATTGGCCGGGCCTTTGACCGCTTCTTTGTTGTTGTATTGGCTGATCGCGCCACAGATCACCACGCGCGCCTTGAAGGCCAGGCGTGTCAACACTGCGTCGAGCACGTCACCCCCGACGTTGTCGAAGAACAGGTCCACGCCCTTTGGACATTCGCGTTTCAGGGCGGCATGTAGATCCTCGTTTTTGTAATCGATGGCGCCGTCGAAACCGAACGCTTCCACCAGCGTCTTGCATTTTTCCTGACCGCCCGCGATGCCGATCACCCGGCAGCCCTTGATCTTGGCGATCTGCCCGGCGACGCTGCCCACCGCACCGGCCGCCCCGGAAATCACCACGGTGTCGCCTGGCTTCGGTTGACCGACTTCCAACAACGCGAAGTAGGCCGACATTCCGGTCATGCCCAGCGCCGCCAGGTAAACGGGCAGGGGCAGCAGCGTGGGATCGACCTTGTGCAACCCTTTGGGATCGCCGACGAAATAATCCTGTACGCCCAGCACCCCTTGCACGTAGTCGCCTACCGCGAAAGACGGGTGCTGCGACTCGATGATCCGTCCCACCCCCAGCGCCCGCATGACTTCACCCAAGCCCACTGGAGCGATGTACGACTTGCCCTCGTTCATCCAGCCGCGCATGGCCGGGTCCAGCGACAGGTACTCGTTCTTCACCTGCACCTGACCGGGGGCGATTTCGGCCAAGGGGACGGTCTGAAACGTGAAATCGTCGCGGCTGGCAGCCCCTGTCGGGCGGCGGGCCAGGAGGAACTGGCGGTTGTTCAGGGTGCTCATCGGCGGTCTCCTGCGTGAGAGGGAAAGGTCAGTCATAGCCTTGGTCTGCGTTTGCGGCAAGCAAAGCCCGTCGAGCGAATGCGCGCCGATCCATCGGATTGATGCGCATGCCCCGCGTATGGACCCCGCCATCACCGCCACGCATGGGGCTGCAACCGGGGCTTTGATAGTGCTGATGCAGACACCGGGCTCGTCGCTAGACTGGCCCCCACCCATGACAAGAGGCTGAACCCATGAGCATGACGTTTTCCGGGCAAGTCGCCCTGGTGACCGGCGCCGCCGCCGGCATTGGCCAGGCCACCGCGCTGGCCTTCGCCGAGGAAGGATTGAAAGTGGTCGTGGTCGATCTGGACGTCGATGGCGGTGAAGCCACCGCCCAGCGGATTCGTCAGGCTGGCGGCCAAGCGCTGTTCCTGCGTTCCGATGTGACGAAGGAAGCCGACGTCCGGCAAATGATGACCCAAACCGTCGAAGCGTTCGGGCGAGTGGATTACGCCTTCAACAACGCAGGCATTGAGATCGAGAAGGGGCGCCTGGCCGAAGGCAGCGAAGCCGAATTCGATGCGATCATGGGCGTCAATGTCAAAGGCGTGTGGCTGTGCATGAAGTACCAGTTGCCCGTCATGCTGGCACAGGGTGGAGGCGCTATCGTCAACACCGCGTCGATCGCTGGCCTTTCGGCCGCACCCAAGATGAGCATTTATGCCGCGTCCAAGCACGCCGTCATCGGGCTGACCAAGTCGGCTGCCATCGAATATGCGAAAAAGCATATTCGGGTCAACGCGGTATGCCCGGCGGTGATCGACACCGACATGTTCCGTCGCGCCCATGAGGCCGATCCGCGCAAGGCCGAGTTCGCCGCTACCCTGCACCCGGTAGGACGCATCGGTAAGGTTGAGGAAATCGCCAGTGCGGTGTTGTATCTGTGCAGCGATGGGGCCGCCTTCACCACTGGGCATTCGTTGGCGGTGGACGGGGGCGTGACCGCATTTTGATCGCGGCTCGGTAGCCGGGCCGTCAGTAGGGTTCCGGCCGCAGTTGCGGTCTGGGGATTCAGCTACGCTGCAAGGGTTACTGACCGCCAGAGACCGTCGATGGATCACCTGTGGTTCGCCTACCCGCTCATCAGCGCAGCCGTGTTACTGGTCATCGATCTGCTGCTTTGGCAGTGGCTGCACCCCCGTTATCTGCGACGCAAGCTGGCGTGCCGTCTGGTGCTGTTCGTGCTCTTCAGCATGGCGCTGCTCGACGGTGGCTTGAGCCCGCTGTATCCGGTCCCCGCCGATTGGTCGGTGCCCCGGCACGTGTTGGCGACCCTCCTGACCATTGCCTGGTGGCTGTTCGGCGCGCGTGCCCTGACGGTGCTGATCGTGGTGGTCATGGAGCCGCGCATCGGCGGCAAAGGGCATTTGCTGCAAGACGTGATGGGCGCGATCATCTTCCTGGTTGCAGGGGTGGCAGCCGCGGGCTATGTGCTGGATCTGCCCGTCAAGGGTCTGCTGGCGACCTCGGGCGCGGTGGCGATCATTCTCGGTCTGGCCGTGCAGAGCACCCTGGGCGATGTGTTTTCCGGCATCGTGCTCAATGCCACCAAGCCGTTTCGCGTCGACGACTGGATCCGCGTTGACGACATCGAAGGCAAAGTGATCGAGATCGACTGGCGGTCTACGCACTTGCTGACGTCCGAAGGCAGCATGGCGGTGATCCCCAATGCCATGGCGGCCAAGACACGCATCGTCAATTTCAGTCGTCCTGACCACTTCCATGCCATCAGCCTGAACATCGAGCTGCCGACACGCTTGCGTCCCAGCCTGGTGCTGGACTCCCTCGACAAGGCGATTCTCGGCTGTCGGGAACTGCTGGCTCAGCCCAAGGCGTCCGCGGTCGTGGTCAGGTCCGGCTTGCGCAGCGTCGAGTATGAGGTCACCGGCTATGTGAAATCCCGGGACCGACGCACGGCGGTGCGCAACCAGCTCTATGACCTCATCCATCGACAACTGGCGGCCACTGAAACCCGAGCGGACCAGACACGCCCGGCCACGCGGCAGTCGGCGGTGCTCAACACCGTGGGCGCGCTGCGCATGCTGGGGGATGACGACCGTGCTCAACTTGAGCAGCACATGCACCTGGGCTCCTATGCGGCCAAGGACGTCGTGCTGGCCGAAGGCGTGATTCCCGATGCGCTCTACATCATCGAATCCGGCGTAATGTCAGTGTCCATCCAGCGCCCGGAAGGGTGGATGGAAGTCGGGCGCATGGGGCCTGGCGAGCTGTTCGGTGAAACCGGCTTCGTCGACGCCAGTCCCACGGTCGGTCGGTTCTGCGCCTTTACGGATTGCATGATCTACCGGATAGACAAAGCCGACCTCGACCCGTGGCTGCAAGCCCACAACGAATTGTTGGGCGCGCTGGCGGGGCTGGCGAAATTCCGCAGCAAAGCGCGAGCCGCACTGCTGGAAACCCAGCCTGAGGTGGTGGATGCAAGGGGCTTCATGGGCTGGTTACGCAAAAGCGTCACTCGGTTTCAGGTCAGTCGCGGGCCTGGCCCGAACGACAGAATGAGTTGAATGGCGCGCGCGGTGCCCGACGCCCAACGGATTGCCATCCAGGCTTTCATCACTGGATTCAATGCAGGGAGTGCTCTAAATTGCCGGTTCAGTCCAATGCCTGTCGAGTTGTCGAGATGTCTGTTGCCCGTCCTGTCCTGAACCCTTCCGTCCTGCGCGCAGGCGATGCCGTGGCCTTGGTGTCGCCCGCCGGGCCTGTCGCCGAGGCAAGGGTTCTGGCGGCCGTACAGGAATTGAGCGCGTGGGGGCTGCGGCCCAGGGTTTATCCCCATGCGCTGGACGCCGACCACTACCTGGCCGGCAGTGATGCCAGCCGAGCAGCCGACCTGAACGATGCGCTGGCGGATCCTGAAATTCGCGCCGTGTTGTGCAACCGGGGCGGCTATGGCGTGCAGCGCATTCTCGACCATCTGGACTACGACGCCGTGCGACAGGACCCCAAGCTGGTGGTGGGTTTTTCCGACATCACTGCCCTGCATGCGGCACTGTGGCAGCACACCGGGCTGGTCACGGTGCACGGCCCGGTGGCCGCGCAATTGGAACGCGGCGGCCTGTTCGCCAGCACCCTGCGCCACGTGCTGATGAGTACCGCGCCAATGGTGGTGGAGGCCAGTCGTGACGAGCCTACCTACAGCGTCCGCACCTGCGGTGTCGCCCGGGGGACCCTGCTGGGCGGCAACCTGAGCATCCTCAGCACCTGTGTCGGTACACCCTTCATGCCGGATCTGGAAGGCGCGATCCTGCTGATCGAGGACGTGGGCGAGCTGGCCTATCGGGTGGATCGGCTGCTGACCCATTTGGGCAATTGCGGCCTGCTGAAGCGCGTGGCCGGCATCGCCGTCGGGCAGTTCAGTGAGCCCGGCCACGGCAACAATCCGATCCGGCCGCCAGAGGTGCTGATGGAGCGGCTGGGTTCGCTGGGTATTCCGTTGCTCGGCGGGCTTTCCATTGGCCACGGTGACCGCAATCTTGCCGTTGCCCTGGGCAGCCAGGCCACCCTCGATGCGGATGCGGGTACGCTGACCGTCTCCCCGGCAGCGCGCTGACGGGCCTGACTGAAAGCGCGTTACTGGCGCACAGTTGTCACCAAAGTGCCCGGTTTTGCGGCGCCAGGACCGGGCCCTCACGTAGTTTTCTGCTTAATGGCAACCCGTTATCGCATCCGCAATCCTGTTGAAACGCCTGGGACGGCCGATAACCATTCTGGAAGCGACGCTGACGTAGCTATTTGCCATTAAACTGACGTCAAGCGCTTGTTTTGCCGCTTACCCATTGCGACTCTGCACGAAAATTGAATGGCCGTGTTGAATGCGGCTTCGCTGTGTGCGCCTTTTACGCTGTGATTGGGGATGATCGAATGATGTCGGCCGTGCAATCGCGTTTTGCCAACCTGGGTATGGCAAAAAAACTGGGTATCGGGTTTCTCCTCGTTTTACTGCTGACCGCACTGGTCGCCGCGATTGGCGTCTGGTCGCTGCGTTCGATCAGCGTGCATTTCGACAGCCTCAAGCAGATGACGGCACTCAATACCGGCCTCAACCGCGTTCGCCTGATGGAGCAGGATTACGCGTTGCACAGCGATCCGAAGGTGGTCGAGGCACTGCATGCGGGGCTCGATGCTCTGAACGCGCAGGCCGAGCAACTCAAAGCCAGTTCGGCGGTGAACCAGCAGGTGATGGGCGAGGTTCAGCAGGCATTGGCGGCCTATCGCAAATCCTTCGACGAGTTCGTCAGCATCAGCCAGAGCAAGGACCTGGCGCTGGAGATGGCCAGTTGGTCGGTCTCCAGCGTGGCCAATAACCTCGACGTGCTGCAGGCGGGGCTCGCCGATGACGGTGCTTACACCCTCAAGGACTCCCAGGGCCAGCAGGGCTCGGAGTTCATCGAGCAGTCCGGCCAGATCGGCCAGATTTCCAAGCTGATGATGCAGGCACTGGACGAAGCGCGAGTGCGACTGGACAAGAGCCGCAAGACCGGCACTGGCGAAGAGGCCAAGACGGGCAAGATCGAGCAAGCGGTGCAGGCTCAGGACATGGCCAATCAACTCAAGGATGTGATCAAGGACGCGGGCTACCTGACGGTGCTGACGGAAGTCATCGGTCACATCGGCAACTTCAGCGACAAGCTCAATGAATACACCGGTCTGCTGGCGGATGAGGCCAAGGTCTCCCAGCAATTGGCCAGCAACGCAAAAACGGTGGTGCAACAGGTCAACCAGGCTTATGACGCCGAAGACCAGTCGATGCTGGGCGAACTGCACGCCAACTCGCTGAAGATCATCGGCTCGTCGATTCTGGCGTTGCTTGTGGGGCTCGTGGCGTCGTTTCTCATTACCCGGATCATCGTCGCACCGCTGCGCTCGGTGATCGCCACAGCCCAACGCATCGCGGCGGGGGATCTGAGCGGCACCGTGCAAGTCACGCGCAAGGATGAAATCGGTCAATTGATGCAGGCCATGCAGCAGATGGGCGCCGGCCTGAGCGGT
Source organism: Pseudomonas sp. GD03842 (assembly GCF_029841165.1). NCBI lineage: Bacteria > Pseudomonadati > Pseudomonadota > Gammaproteobacteria > Pseudomonadales > Pseudomonadaceae > Pseudomonas > Pseudomonas sp. GD03842. The sequence continues at coordinate 92,385 of NZ_JAOCEA010000019.1, forward strand.
ATCGTCAGCGGCCTGCAGGCGGGGATCGAGCAATTGGCAACGTCCGCCCATTCACTGTCGGCGGTGACCGAGCAGACCAATCTGGAAGTCAGTACCCAGAAAGAAGAAACCGAGCAGGTCGCCACGGCCATGAACCAAATGACCGCCACCGTGCACGATGTGGCGCGTAATGCGGAGGAAGCCGCGCTTGCCGCGCAAACGGCCGATAACAAGGTGGACAGCGGCCAGGCGGTGGTCCGCCAGAGCATGCAGCGCATCGAGCAACTGGCCAGCTCGGCGAACTCGGCCAGCGACAGTATCGAAAGCCTCAGCGCCGAAATTCAGGACATCGGCAAGGTACTGAGCGTCATCAAAAGCGTGGCTGAGCAGACCAATCTGTTGGCGCTGAATGCGGCCATCGAAGCGGCCCGGGCAGGCGAGCAGGGCAGGGGCTTTGCGGTGGTGGCCGACGAAGTTCGGGCGCTGGCCAAGCGCACTCAGCAGTCGACCGAGGAAATCGAGCGGCTGGTCACTCGTCTGCGAACCAGTGCCCAGACCTCGGTGGCTCAGATCCAGAGCAGCGGTGAGCTGGTCAAACTGGCCGTCAGCGATGCCCTGCAGACGGAGAGCGCGTTGGGCAGCATTGCGGCGGCGGTGTCGTTGATCCAGCAGATGAACCAGCAGATCGCTGCCGCGGCCGAAGAGCAAAGCTCGGTGGCTGAAGAGATCAACCGCAGCGTCACCAGCATCCGCGCCAGCGCCGATCAGTCGGCGCTGGCGATGCAGGGCAACGCTGCCTCGAGCATCGAATTGGCGTCGCTGGGCATGGAACTGAAAGGCATGGTGGGGCATTTCAGGCTTTGAGCCCCCCCGGCGCCTCGCGTGCCAGCGTTGGCTCGTCGTAACGCTCTGCCGTCGGCGATGTTTACGATGCGAAACGGCCCCTCGAAGCGGGGCCGTTTTCATTTGCGCGGGTTCAGGATCATCAGCGTCAGCACGCCCGCCACGATGCCCCAAAAAGCCGAGCCGATGGAAAACAGCGTCAGCCCCGACGAGGTGACCATGAAAGTGATCAGCGCCGCTTCACGCTCCTTCGGCTCATTCATGGCCACTGTCAGCCCGTTCATGATCGAGCCGAACAGGGCCAGGGCCGCAATGGAGAGCACCAGCTCCTTGGGAAAGGCCGCAAACAAGGCCGCCAGCGTCGCGCCGAAGACCCCCGCGATGGCGTAGAAAATCCCGCACCAAATGGCCGCCGTGTAACGCTTGTTGCGGTCTTCGTGGGCGTGAGGGCCGGTGCAAATGGCGGCGCTAATCGCTGCCAGCGTGATGCCGTGGCCGCCGAAAGGCGCAGTGATCAACGAGATCAGACCGGTAGCGGAAATCAGCGGTGACGCGGGGGTCTGGTAGTCGTCGGCCCGCAGCACGGCGATACCCGGCATGTTTTGTGAGGTCATCGCCACGACGAACAGCGGGATGCCAATGCTGATGGTCGCGCCCAGCGAAAACGCAGGGGTGGTCCATTCGGGAATCGCCACCTCCAGGGTGAAACCGCTGAAATTCAGCATGCCGAGCATCGCCGACAGGGCAACCCCCACCAGCAATGCCATCAGCACCGCGTAGCGAGGCGAGTAGCGCTTGACGATCAGGTACGTGAAAAACATGCTCAGCACCAGGCCGGTGCGGTGTTGCGCAGCGACGAAAATCTCGCTGCCGATCTTGAACAGGATCCCGGCCAGCAAGGCTGCGGCGAGGGAGGTCGGCAAGCGACTGATGAGCTTTTCGAAGCTGCCGGTGATCCCACAGATGAGCACCAATGCCGCACTGGTCATGAAGGCGCCGATCGCCTCTGGATAGGCCACATGCCCAAGGCTGGTGATCAGCAACGCTGCGCCAGGTGTTGACCAGGCCACGGTGATCGGTGAGCGATAGCGCAATGACAGACCGATGTTGCACACCGCCATCCCCATGAACAGCGCCCAGATCCAGGAGGAAATCTGCCCCGACGTCAGGCCGGCGGCCTGGCCCGCCTGGAATATCAGCACCAGCGAGCTGGTGACGCCCGTCATCATCGCGATGAAGCCCGCCACGATGGCCGAAGGGGAGGAGTCGCGCAGTGGGCGCAACGGCGCGCGGGTGGCGTCGGTCATGCGGGGATCCTTGGAGCGGTCGGTAAAGGGAACGCCAAGCCTATACGCACTCGTGATCTTTTATTGCAATACAGCCGCTAACGCATTGATCGGCACAGTTTCACGTTGGCACGTTGCTTTGATCGTTGCGCTTTGCAACAGCATGGGCCTGGCCAGTGGCGAGGGAATCGCTCATCCGAGCGACAAAAAAAACCACCTGGGCAGGTGGTTTTCGTGGAACGCCGCCTCACTCGATCACTCGCCGCGATAGACGCAGCCGCTGGTGCACGTCTCGTGGATGCGAATGGCCGACAGCTCCGGCAGAAGCGGTTTCAATTCCTTCCAGATCCACTTGACCAGCACCTCGCTGGTCGGGTTCTCCAGACCGGGAATGTCGTTCAGGTAGTTGTGATCGAGACGCTCGTAAAGCGGCTTGAAGATCGTCTTGATCTCGGAAAAGTCACGGATCCAGCCGGTGTGCGGATCGGGCTCGCCCTGCAGGTAGATCGCCACGCGGAACGAGTGGCCGTGCAGGCGGCCACACTTGTGGCCCTCGGGAACGTGGGGCAGGCGGTGGGCCGATTCGAAGGTAAATTCTTTGAAGATTTCCACAGTAGTCAGGGCCTTGAAAGGTGGCGATCGCCGAGGCGAAGAAATGCAGGTCGCGAGTTTATCAGCATTGCCTGGCCGTGGGGCGGCCAGAACCTGACCGCTTGGTTGAACGAATGGTCACACCAGCGGTTCGAGGCGGCTTGCCAGGCGCCCGCTGTCCGCTAGCTCCAGAAACTCGTCACCCAGCTTTCGGCTCTGCTCCATCGCCGTTCGCCAATAGTGCTGGCGCGCTTTGTCCTGGCCCATGAAGCGTTTGAAATCGCTGCGGTCCGGCAGCTTCCCGAACGGCAGCGCCGCGAGATATTCCCGCGAAGGCGCCAGCAGCAGGACATCCTGCAAGCGGCCCTGATCGCCGCGCCGCCAGGGCAGGGTCTTGTCGAACCAGCCGGGAATGACTTTGTCGGTGAAATGGGGATACAGAACGATATCGCTGCCGCTGTAGGGCAGGTCCAAGTGATAGTCCAGCAGACCGCCGTCGCGAAAGGTGCCGGGGCCGGCGCCGGGGATGTCCATGACGCCCTGCATCACCATGGGGATCGACCCGGAAGCCAGCAGCGCCTGGCGCAGGTTGGCGGTGTCCAGCGGCAGGCAGCGAGAAGGAAAGTCCGTGAGGGCCGACAGCGGCGGAAGTTGCCGCGCGTCATGTAGAATCACGCGCTCGAAATGTCGCGACAGACGCGCCCGTCCCAGCAGGTTATCGGCAATCACCGACCCGAGCCCGATCCCCAGCCCGCCACGATGATCCCGCGCCAGCAGGCCATGGCTTTTGACGACCATGATGTTAAGGCGGTAAAGCGGGTGGCTCAGGACGCTGGCATCGCGGCCTTGCAACAGGTCATCGAGCATCTGGGTGCAGCTCTGGCTGACTTCGGCCATGGTCACGCCTTTGGCGAAGCACTGCTCGTTGTACAAGTGGCCCAGCCGCTCCAGCCCTGCGACGGGATCGGGCAGGCAGGCACTGGCAAATCGCCAAGAGCCGATCGAGGCCCCGATCAACGCCCGTTCGCGTGGGGCGCGCGGCAGCCAGTCGCCGAAAAGGGCCAGGTCGAGCCCCTGAATCCCGAGGGCTTTGGGGCCACCCGCCGCACCCGGGAGCGTGCCCACGTCCTCCGGGGCCAGTCCGCGCTCACGAATGCGCGTCAGCGCGCGCCGACCGGCTTTCAGGGTCAGTGCGGGGCGTTTGATGTGAATCGCGGTCATGGAGGCTCCGGAATTGAACGGTGGCAAAGTATACCCGTGACGCAGACGGCGGGCGGTCGTCCGTGATGATGGCACCTAGCCAGAGAATTCAGTTTGAATTAAGTTCGGTTGTTTATCGTAAGTCCCGTCAACCCAATGAACGAAACGGAGACTTGCCATGAACACATTCACTGCCTTCTTTGCCGCTTCTGCCCTCTTCGCCACCGCCGGCTATGTTCAGGCTCGCGATCTGGGCCCGGATGAGGCGCTGCGCCTGCGCGATGCAGGTACTATTCAATCCTTCGAAAAACTCAACGCGGCGGCGCTGGCCAAGCACCCGAACGCCACCATCACCGAAACCGAGCTGGAACAGGAATATGGCAAATACGTCTATCAGGTCGAATTGCGCGACGGCAAAGGCGTCGAGTGGGACGTCGAGCTGGATGCCGTCAGCGGCCAAGTGCTCAAAGATCATCAGGACACCTGATGACCAGGCCTGAACGTTTCGGCGTTCGCTTCGTCCATGGTCTGCTGGCGGTTGCCACCGCGCTGCTCTGCACGGTCAGTGCAGCGCGGGACCTTGATCAGGACGAAGCGCTCAAATTGCGCCAGCAGGGGGTGATCCTCCCGCTGGAGCAATTCATCGAGCAGGCGCTGGGGCGTTACCCCGGTTCGAAGTTGCTGGAAGCCGAGCTGGAAGAAAAACACGATGTGTTGGTCTACGAGATCGAATTGCTGACCCACGACCATGTGGTCCGCGAACTGAAGTTCGACGCACGCGACAGTCGCCTGCTCGAAGACAAGGAAGACGATTAGGAAAATGCCCCATGCGCCTGTTACTGGTTGAAGACAACGTACCCCTGGCGGACGAACTGGTCGGCGCCTTGAGCCAGGGGTACGCCGTCGACTGGCTTACTGATGGCCGTGATGCTATCCATCAGGGGGCGAGCGAGCCTTACGACATCATTGTGCTGGACCTCGGGCTGCCCGGCATCCCGGGTCTTGAAGTCCTGCAGAAATGGCGAGCGGATGGTTTGTCGACCCCTGTGCTGGTGCTGACCGCGCGCGGCTCGTGGGCCGAGCGAATCGAGGGCCTCAAGGCCGGCGCCGACGATTACCTCACCAAGCCTTTTCATCCAGAAGAACTGCAATTGCGGATTCAGGCGCTGCTGCGTCGCGCGCGAGGGTTGGCCAACCAGCCGAAGCTCGAAGCCGCCGGGCTGCATCTGGACGAAGGTCGGCAATGCGTTACCCGGGAGGGCGAAGAGATTCAGCTCACCGCCGCTGAGTTTCGCCTGCTGCGCTATTTCATGCTGCACCCCGAACAGATTCTTTCCAAAGGCCACCTGGCCGACCATTTGTATGACGGCGAAAACGAGCGCGATTCCAACGTGATTGAAGTGCACGTCAATCACCTGCGGCGCAAGCTGGGGCGGGCGGTCGTCGAGACCCGTCGTGGTCAGGGTTACCGGTTTGGCGGGGGCGGGGGGTGAGGTCGATCCAACGACGGCTGAGCCTCGGCCTGATCAGCGTCCTGCTGATCATCGGCCTGGCCTTGGCACAGATCAGCCTGTGGCTGTTCGAAGTCGGATTGCAACGGTACCTGGAATCCGGGCTGCGCAACGACGCCGAGATGTTGCTCGTTGCCATCGTGCGTGGGCCGTCGGGGCTGCAACTGGACGAGCATCGTCTATCGCCCGGCTACCAACGACCCTATTCGGGCCACTACTTCCGGATCGACTTCGACGGCGGTCACTGGCGCTCGCGCTCGTTATGGGATCTTGAATTGCCGCAACCGGACGCGCCCGGCCTCAACGCCGACGTGAAATTGGCCAAGGCCAGCCAATCGCTGTTGCTGCTGCACACCGAATACCGCAAATTTGGCCAGCCGATTTCCATCACCGTCGCTCAGGATTACACTCCGGTCAAATCCAGCTTTGCGCTGGTGCAGCGCATCGGTCTTGCCTTGGGGCTGGGGGGGCTGATGTTGATTCTGATTCTGCAACGGATCACCGTGCGGCGTGCGCTACGGCCGTTGGACCGGGCACGGGATCAGATCCAGCAGTTGCAACAGGGCCAGCGCACGCACTTGGATGAGGCTGTCCCCCTGGAGCTCGAGCCTTTGGTGGCGCAGATCAACCACCTGCTGGCGCACACCGAAGACAGCCTCAAGCGCTCGCGCAATGCACTGGGCAACCTTGGCCATGCGCTGAAAACGCCTTTGGCCGTGCTGATGAGCCTGGCTCAGGGGCAAAAGTTGGCCCAGCACCCGCAGATCCAGGCCACGCTGCAGGATCAGTTGCGGCAGATTCAGCAACGCCTCGAACGTGAGCTGAACCGGGCCCGGTTGTCGGGGGACGCGTTGCCTGGCGTGCGATTCGACTGCGACGCGGAGTTGCCAGGGTTGTTTTCCACCTTGCAGATGATCCATGGCGAACACTTGGCGTTGAGCAACGATGTTGCACCGGAGCTCATACTCCCGTGGGATCGCGAAGACATGCTCGAACTGCTCGGCAACCTGTTGGACAACGCCTGCAAATGGGCCGACAGCACGGTGCGCCTGTCGATCACGGAAACGCCCGAGGGCTATCGCCTGCTGATCGACGACGATGGCCCCGGGATTCCTCCGGTTCAGCGTGAAGACGTGGTCGGACGCGGTCACCGGCTGGATGAGCAGGTGACGGGCCATGGTCTTGGACTGGGCATCGTCAAGGACATCGTCGAGTCCTGGGGCGGCCATATCCACTTGTTGGACAGTCCATTGGGAGGATTGCAGGTACGCATCGAGCTGCCCGACAGGCAAAGCGTTCACTGACCTTCCTTGGTCCAGCGGCCGAAAGCAGGGTATAGCGCAACGCGAACCCGGCCACTGGATGTACCGGTACGACTGCCCAGCCTGTTCAGTGCCGTCCCGACGGTCGATGCCGGTTCGCATGTCCCGACCCTTCAAGAATGATCGCCGTCGCCGTCTCAACTTTTCGCGCGCTGGGCCGTTAAGCAGGTAAGGCGCCCCTCGTGGCAGTGCACACAATAATAAAAGGTCCCGATACGTATGCGGCTCAATCTGAAAGCCAAAGTGTTGTCCCTGGCGGTGCTTCCGGTGTTGCTGTTCGCGCTGATCATCAGCGTCAGCACGGTGGTCATGCTGCGTCAGCAGGCCGATCGAGAGGTCGATGAAACCCGTCAGCACTTGCTCGCCGAAGCCCGGTCCACGCTGCAAAGCTACGTTGCGGTCGCCATGGGTACGATCAAGCCGCTGTATGACGCCTCGGCGCCGGGGGACCTGCAGGCCCGCGCGCAAGTCATCAAGATGCTCTCGCAAGTCAAATACGCCAAAGACGGCTATTTTTTCGGCTACGACTCTCAAGCGGTGCGGCTGTTCAAGGGCGACAGCCCGGACGGCATCGGCAAAAGCTTCAAGGACGCTCGCGACCCCAACGGCGTTTACGTCAACGCCGGGTTGGTGGAGGTCGCGAAAGCAGGTACCCATTACCTCGAATATTCCTCGCCGTTGCCCGGCTCCAACGAACTGGTGCCGAAATTGGGCTACTCCGAATACCTGGCCAAATGGGACATGGCGGTGGGCTCGTCAGTGAATCTGGACAATATCGACGCCAAGGTCGCCGAAGTGCGCCAGGTCGTCGCCGAGCGAATGAAGGACATGCTGATCAGTATCATCGGCATCGCGGCTTTGTTACTGATCATCATCGCCCTGATCGGGGTGTGGATGGCCAGTAGCATTCTGCGTCCGTTGCGCTTGATGAAAGGCAATCTGGATGACATCGCTGCGGGAGAGGGCGATCTGACCCGTCGTCTGACGGTGACCTCGCAAGACGAACTGGGCGACCTGGCGAATTCGTTCAACCGCTTCGTCGACAAGATCCACGGCCTGGTCCGGCAGATTGCCGACATGACTTCACAACTGACGATGCTGGTGGGCGAGGTGACGGACCAGGCGCAACGTTCCGAACAGGCCATGGAGCGTCAGCGACACGAAACCGATCAGGTCGCCACGGCAATCAACCAGATGTCAGCGGCGGCGCAGGAAGTGGCGAAAAGTGCGCAAGGGGCGTCGGTGGCCGCGCAACAGACCGACGAAGAGGGCCAGGCCGCCAAGCGGGTGGTCAATGGCAGCATTCAGCAGATCCATGCGCTGGTGAACGATATCCGCCACAGCGGCACCTCGTTGGACAGCCTGCAAAATGACGTGACCTCCATCGTCGGCGTACTCGGGGTGATTCGTTCGATTGCCGAGCAGACCAACCTGTTGGCGCTCAACGCCGCAATCGAAGCCGCGCGGGCCGGTGAGGCCGGGCGGGGCTTCGCGGTGGTGGCCGATGAAGTGCGTGCGCTGGCCAGCCGCACACAGCAAAGCACCCAGGAAATCCAGGGCATGATCGATCGGTTGCAACAAGGTACGCAGGGGGCGGTAGAAGCGATGCGCCGCTCCAGCGAGGCCGGTGACGGCACCTCGGCGCGGGCGAACGAGGCGGGGGTTTCGCTGGACACCATCGGCCAGTTGATCGGCACCATCAATTCGATGAACGCACAGATCGCCAGTGCGGCAGAGGAGCAGACCGCCGTCGCCGAGGAAATCAATCGCAGCGTTCATCAGATCGCCGTCGCCGTAGAAAGCGTCGCCGACGAGACCCGACACAGCGCCACGACCTCGCGCAACCTGACCGAGCTCAATCAACGTCTTGGTCAACTGGTGCGGCAGTTCCGCATCTAGGTTCGGATGGGCGCGTCGCAAGGCCTGCCCATCCACCGCTTCCTCGTCGACCTATCACCGTGGGCACTCCTGCAGCGATTGGCGGACTAACGTTCAGGCCGCGCTCAGCAGCCCTCGACGACATGGAAGAAAGATGAACGAAACCGCGCTTCAAAACAAAACCCTGATGCTGCTCTTGGTGCTGGTCACCCTGGCGTTCATCTGGATCCTCCTACCGTTCTACGGTGCCGTGTTCTGGGCGGTGATCCTGGGCATTATCTTCGCCCCGCTGCAGCGGCGGTTCCTGGCGCGCTTTGGCTGGAAGCGCAATGTGGTTTCGCTGTGCACATTAACGGTGTGCCTGCTGATCGCAATCCTGCCGGTGATCATCATCAGCCTGCTGATGGTCCAGGAGGGTGCTGCGCTGTACAAGAGTGTCGAAAGTGGCCAACTGGACATTCCCAAATACCTGGCCGAGTTCAAGGCGGTTCTGCCCATTTCTCTCCAACACTGGCTCGATCGCCTGGGGATGGGGGATTTCAACAGCTTGCAGGACAAGATTTCCAAAACCGCGATGCAAGGCAGCCAATACCTGGCCACGCAGGCGTTCAGCTTCGGGCAGGGCACATTCGATTTCGTGGTGAGTTTTTTCATCATGCTGTACTTGCTGTTTTTCTTCCTGCGCGACGGGCCGGAACTGGTGCGCCGGATTCGCACGGCGATCCCACTGGCCGAGCCCCAAAAGCGTCGTCTGCAACTGAAGTTCACCCGTGTCGTCCGGGCGACGGTGAAAGGCAATGTGGTCGTGGCCGTGACGCAGGGGGCTCTGGGTGGTGTGATTTTTTGGGTGCTGGACATTCCCAGCGCACTGCTGTGGGCGGTGGCGATGGCGTTTTTGTCGCTGCTCCCCGCTGTGGGGGCGGGCATCGTCTGGGCGCCGGTGGCGGTGTACTTTCTGGTCAGCGGAATGATCTGGCAGGGGGTGGTGCTGGGGTTGTTCGGGGTGTTCGTGATCGGGCTGGTGGATAATGTCCTGCGGCCGATTCTGGTGGGCAAGGACACGCGGATGCCCGATTACCTGATTTTGATTTCGACGCTGGGCGGGATGGCGGTGTTTGGGTTGAACGGGTTTGTGATCGGGCCGATGGTTGCGGCGCTGTTCATGTCGACGTGGGGATTGTTTACCAGTGCGAAGAAAACGGTGCGATTGCCGGGTTAGGCGTTGCAGGGTTGAGGCCGCCTAGTACCTGGGCAGACGGATCTGCCCGCGATCTCAGCGGCGCCCATGGTAGGGTTGAACGGTCCCGACATCGAGAGCTGATCCATTGGCTGAGGTGACGCCGATTCACC